>DKWR01000061.1:31080-32644 GCA_002491825.1 Ruminococcaceae bacterium UBA7147 | reverse complement strand
ATTTGCCCGCCGAGGCACTCGGCTAAATTATAGTTTACATTGATTATAGATTGTTTTCATCATAAACCGCACGACAGCCGCCGATGAATTTCGGGCGTGTTCTTGCGGCAAGCAGGATTGCACTGCCGATATGGTCAAGCGTAAGCCTTACGGGAACAGCTACCTTTTTCAGGTGCATACCGATAAGCGTTCCGCCGATGTCAAGACCTGCGTCAGCCCTGATTTCTTCGAGCGCAACGGGATTTTTAAATGTGCGGTAGGCGGTTGTGCCGAATGAGCCGCCTGCCTTTGGCTGAGGAACTACGTTGACAGGCTCGCCAAACGGAACGGCGTCCTTCTCAACAATAATCGCCCTGTTGAGGTGCTCACAGCACTGTGCGGCAAGGAAAATTCCACGCTCCTGCAAAACAGGATAAATTCCGTCAAACACAGCCTGTGCCGTTTCAAGGCTGGAATTTTTGCCGATTACGCCGCCCGAAACCTCGCTTGACGAACAGCCGACAACCATAATGTCGCCGCTTTTCAGCTTTGCGATATCGCACAATTCGAGTGTTGCCTGACGTGCCTGATTTTTGATTTTTTCTAATTCGTTATCCATAAAATCATCTCCGATTTTTATCTATAAATTCAATCGCCTGCGACAAATCGTCGCAAAGGCAGTCAATCATTGGTATTATTTCCTGTGTCGGCTGTAAATAATCGGGCACCATAACGGTTGTCATTCCTGCCGAATGCGCCGACTTTATGCCGTTTATGCTGTCCTCAAAGGCAACGCATTCCTTTGGCGAAAGTGAAAGCCTTTCAGCCGCCGTCAGGAAAACCTCAGGGTGCGGCTTGCCGTTTTTTACGTCGTCGCCGCAGACGAATGCGTCAAAATAGTCGTACACACCTGCCATTTTTATAATTTTGTGAGCCGTCTGTGCCGAGGTAGATGTGGCAACGGCAATTTTAAAGCCGTTTGCTTTGAGGAAATCAAGCAACTCCACAAGTCCCTTTTTAATCGGAACGCCCTCCTCGGAAACACGTTTCAGGAAAAGCTCACGGCTTTTCTGCTTGAGCGGCTTGTAGCAAAAACGCTCGCCGTAAAGGCTGTTGTAGTAGCTTTCAGCCATATCGGTGCGCAGACCGATAGTGTTCTTGAAAACATCGAGGTTATAGTCGAATCCAAGCTCGTCCATCATCATCTGCCACGTTTCGTAAACAAGGCGTTCGCTGTCGAACATCAGACCGTCCATATCAAAAACTGCGCCGTTAATCATAGTACAACTCCCAGTTAATATTATAATTCATTTTGTGAGATAAACGATAATTTGAGTGTGGTGTTTGGAGTGTGGAGTTGTGGTCGAGTGGATAGGTTGGAATAATAGAAAAGTTTAGTTCCCGAATTAATTTATATGCGGCGTTGCCGCAGAGAGTAATTTTTAATAATTCATAAATTGAGTTGCGATTTATGAAACGGGACGTCTGGGAAGCCGTCCCTAAACGTTGTCGATATATCAACCAATACAAGGAAAACAAACTTATCCAAACAATACGCAACATTACAAATTCGGAGCGTAGCGAC
>DKWR01000061.1:23482-30751 GCA_002491825.1 Ruminococcaceae bacterium UBA7147 | reverse complement strand
CTCCACACTCCACACTCCACACTCAAAAACACTCCACACTTAATTTATCTTTATCAACCGTTCTTATCCTTCGGCTTTTTCTTAACCGTAACTGCGTCAAGCTCAAACCAGAACGTACTGCCCTTGCCGAGCGTACTGCGAACGCCGTAGCGTGCGCCGTGTGCGTCGAGAATTGACTTTACAATCGAAAGTCCGAGTCCTGTTCCGATTACGCCGCGCTTGTGCTGTTTGTCAACCTTGTAGTATCTGTCCCAGATATACTCGAGCTTATCGGCAGGAATGCCCTCGCCGAAGTCGGTGACTTCAATCTTCACCTTTTTGTCCTTGACGCTCTGGACAACCTTAACCGTCTTGTCCTCGCCTGCGTGATTGATTGCGTTGTTGACAAGGTTATAGATTACCTGCGAAACTTTCAGCTCGTCGGCAAATACCCACACGTTCTCACTGCTTTCAAACGTGATGTTATAGCCGTCCTGCTCCTTCAGCTTTGAATATCTTTCAAAAATGCTGTTAATGCTGTCGGTAAGGCAGAAACGTGTTTTCTCCGGCTGAATTGCGCCCGACCGGAGCTTTGATAAATCGAGCAAATCATTTACAAGGCTTGAAAGACGTGTTGCCTCGTCAATGATAATCTGAATGTTCTCGGGCGTGTTCTCGCCGGGCAGGTCACGCATTACCTCGCCGTAGCCTGTAATCATAGTCAGCGGCGTTCTCAAATCGTGCGAAATGTTCGCAATAAGCTCCTGCTGGAGCTTTTCTGTGGCGGCAAGCTCTGTCTTTGCATAATTGAGAGTGTCGTTAAGCTCCTCAACCTCAAGATAACCCGTTGCATTAAAATCAACGTCATAATTCTTCTTTGCAAGCTCCTTAGCCGCACTGTTGGTCTTTGAAATCGGACGTGCAATCTTCCTTGTAACATAAATCGAAAGAATAACCGCCAGAATGATGAACACAACCGACACAATAAACATCTGGTCTTTTATAATTTCAACCGTATTGTTCAGCGGAGTAATTGACGAGGTAACAATAAGGAAACACTCACTTGAATCCCGAAGCTCAATTATGTCGGCATACACCATATTCTGCACGTTGCTTTTGCCGTTGCCCGAGTAGTGAATTTCCGAACGGGGAGAGTCGGGAGACGCTAAATAGCTGATTATTCTGTCAATGCCCTGCTGTGCTATGCTCCTGTCACGCTTGTTTGTAACGCACATATACTGACCGCCGTTTTCGACTGCGCTCTTGTAATACGAATAAACGTCGTGATACTCAAAATTAAGCTCGGTTGCAGGGTTGTCGTACTCGCAGTCATACATAAGCTTAAACAGCGTTGACGACGAGTCGTACACATAAACCGAAAGCGAATTGTAGCTTGCAACGTTTTCGATTGTGCCCTGAACGTTTTTGTTTTCCTGAATTGACTTTGAAATTATCGAGGCATTTTTTTCAACCTGCGACGACTTTGTTGTTGTGTAGAACGACTCAAGAAAGAACGTCTGAAACACCCACAAAACGACAAGAATTATCAAGCCGTAGAGCAAAAAGTAGCACAACAGCTTAAAATTAAGCGGTATATTTTTTCTGCTAATTCGTTTCAAAGCGGTAACCGACTCCTCTCAGGGTTACAATGCACTTGCTGTATTCTCCGAGGCTCTTGCGCAAAAGCTTGATGTGGGTATCAAGCGTTCTTTCGTCGCCGAAGAAGTCATAGCCCCACACCTCGCTTATAAGCTTTTCACGTGTGAGGGCAAGGCCTTTGTTCTTGACCATATAGAAGAACAGCTCGTACTCCTTTGGAGTCATCTCAATTCTCTTGCCGTCGATTGTAACAATTCTTGCGGAAAAGTCAACCGACAGTCCCTCGTAGGTGAACACGTCCTTTTTAACCTGCTCACCGCCGTTTGAACGCTTGATAACGGCGGCAACACGCATCATAAGCTCCTTGGGCGAAAACGGCTTTACAACGTAGTCGTCGCTGCCAAGCTCAAAGCCGTGGATTTTGTCGTATTCCTCTCCCCTTGCGGAAAGCATAATTATCGGAGTTGAGCGGAATTTTCTGATTTCCCTGCAAGCAGAAAAGCCGTCAAGCTCGGGCATCATAACGTCCATAATGATGAGGTCAAACTCCTCCTTGCGGCAAATCTCGATTGCCTGCATACCGTCAACGGCTTCCTCAACGGTGTAGCCCTCAAACTCCGCATATTTGCGGATAATCTGTCTTATTCTGAATTCATCGTCAACTACAAGTAACCTGCTCATTTTGTCCTCTCCTTTGAACGGTAATTATTATCCATAATTATTTTATCGTGCGAATGTGATAAAATTATGTAATTTTTGAAAAAGTTATTAGAATTATATTGATTATACCACACAAATTCCGATATTGAAATAGTGTTGAAAAAGTTATATAATATTTTAGTATGGAGTTTTCGTAGGAACACGGCGTGCCGTGTCCGCACAAAAATTGCAACACAATTTTTGTGAATGGGACGTCTGGGAAGCCGTCCCCTACGGAAAGGTTTATTATTCTCTATAACTATGGTTTAATCGGTATAGTTTGATTGCCACTGCGGACACGGAGTGAGTGTCCCTACGACTGAAAAGGAAACGTTTCCTCTACATCCGTAGGGGACGGGTTCCTACACGTCCCGACACGTAACCTCTATATCAATTTAAAATTCGGGCTGCAATTTTCTCCAAAAAACTGACTTTTCCACTCGTTTTGCGTGTCGAGGCACTCGACCGACTCTCAATTGTAAATTGTTAATTGTAAATTGTTAATTATTTTCGCACAAAAGAAAGGAATTTATATATGGAAATAAGACGTATAAAAGCCTGTGATGTTACAGCCGCCGTAAAAAAGCTTTTTATGGACTGCAACTACTTTATCGGCAGCGATATTATGAACGCACTTGAAACCGCCTGCAAAAACGAGCAGTCGCCTGTCGGAAAGAGCGTTCTGTCACAGATTATCGAGAACGACAAAATCGCCGCAAGGGAGGAAATTCCGCTTTGTCAGGATACAGGAATGGCGGTGCTTTTCGTCGAGTACGGCGACAAGGTTGTTATTGAGGACGGAAGCTTTGACGAGGCTGTAAACGAGGGCGTTCGTCAGGCGTACGAGGAAGGCTGTCTGCGCAAGAGCGTTGTATCGGATCCTGTTTTTGACAGGGTGAACACACGTGACAACACGCCTGCGATTATCCACACGAAGATTGTCGGCGGCAACACGATTAAAATCACCGCCGGCGGAAAGGGTTTCGGCAGTGAAAATATGTCGGCAATCAAAATGCTTACTCCGTCCTACGGCGTTGAGGGCGTAAAGCAGTTTATTCTCGATACGGTTTTCAAGGCAGGCCCCAACCCCTGTCCTCCGATTGTTGTCGGAGTGGGAATCGGCGGCACGTTTGAGCGTGCGGCACAGCTTGCAAAAAAGGCTACGTTCCGTCCGATTGACACGAAAAACGAGGACGAGCGTTACGCCGCTTTAGAGGACGAGCTTTTGACGGAAATCAACAAAATGGGATTCGGCCCTGCCGGACTTGGCGGCAACACAACCGCAATCGGCGTGAATATTGAAACCTCGCCCACGCACATTGCAGGAATGCCTGTTGCGGTAAATATCTGCTGTCACGCCGCAAGACACGCCGGCACAACAATCTGACGGAGGGATAAAATGACTAAAAAAATTACACTTCCGATTACGGACGAAGATATTAAAAATTTAAAGGCAGGCGACAGCGTTCTGCTTACAGGCACGATTCTGACAGGCAGAGATGCCGCACACAAAAGGCTTTTTGAGCTGATTGAACAGGGCAAGGAGTTGCCGATTGACGTTAAGGGCGAGCTGATTTACTATGTAGGCCCAGCACCCGCAAAGGACGGCTACGCAGTAGGCCCCGCAGGTCCTACGTCAAGCTACAGAATGGATAAATACGCTCCTGCACTGCTTGACCTCGGCTTAAAGGGAATGATAGGCAAGGGCGCAAGGAACAAAGATGTTATCGACGCAATGGTCAGAAACAAGTGCGTTTACTTTGCCGCAATAGGCGGAGCAGCAGCGCTGATTGCAAAGAGCATTAAGTCGGAGGAGCTTCTCTGCTACGAGGATTTGGGAACGGAAGCTGTACGCAGATACACGGTAGAGGATTTCCCCTGCATTGTCGCAATCGACAGTGAGGGAAACAACGTGTACGAAACAGAACCATTAAAATATAGAAAAAAATAATAGTTTACATTATTTGTTTTCTTTTTGTAAACGGTTGATTTGTTTTTCTGTGTATAGTACAATATTTTTTAAGATTACTCGAAGTAATATATCAATATAACAGTGTTATTTTTACGCCATTCAAGCCGAAAGGCTTTTATGGGGTTACAGGGAAGTTAAGGCGGTTGGCATTATCCGACTACCCACCTGCAAGGCTTAACTTGCAGTTTTAGATGAAAGCATTGGCTTAATCTACGGGAAAGGAGAAATGCAATTATGGAATACATAATATGTTTTACACTTTTGGTTACGATAATCATAATCGTACTGAAAGACAAAAACAAATAACCGCCCAACTGCTTGCCAATAGTTGAACGGTTATTTATTAATCTTTTCAATTTTACAAGCTAACCGCTTTTAACGGTTGCCCTGTAACCTTATTATATATCACTTAAAATCATATGTCAATATACTAATTTAAGCAAAGTTCAGGCTTTGCTTTTTTGTTTTATATAAAATCACTCGTCTAAAACAACTTGTGTATTTTCAACAAACGTTTTTCCAAATCAACAACGCCGAGGCCGAGGAAGTTATTTTCCCTGTCCTTTACTCTGAAAATGTCGCCGTCTTTTACGTCAAGCTTTTTCAGGTACGTTCTGTCAATGTCGAGTGCGCCGCCGTTTGAAAAACGTTTTGACTGAGCGTCAGACACGCTTACATAGCCTAAACTTTCAAAAAGGCTCTCAACGCTTAAAAGCTTTTCTTCAAGCAATCCGCTTTCACCAAGCTCTCTTGCTTTGTCAAGCGTTATACAGTCCGAGATGTCAAAGCCGCAGGCTGACGTTCTCTTAAGTCCCGTCATAACTGCACCGACTCCGAGTTTTCTGCCAATATCGTCAATCAGCGTGCGGATATACGTTCCCTTTGAGCAGGCAACCTTTAATGTTCCGCCCTGCGTTTCTTCGTCAAAATTAAGCAGTTCAAGGCTGTAGATTGTCACATTTCTGCTCTCACGCTCAACCTCTATCCCCTGTCTTGCAAGGTCGTAGAGCCTTTGACCGTTTTTTTGTACAGCCGAAAACATAGGCGGAAGCTGACTGATTTCGCCCGTAAATTCGGGAATAATATTCTGTATGTCCTCAAACGTAATTGAGGATTTTTTTTCATCTGTCACCTTGCCCCATATGTCGAGCGTGTCGGTCGTGATGCCGAGTTTAAAATCCGCAACATAGGTTTTATCGTGATTTAAAATCAAATCCTGCGCCTTTGTCGCATTGCCTAAAAGCACAACAAGCACGCCCGTTGCGTTGGGGTCGAGCGTTCCGGTATGACCGATTTTCTTCTGTCCTGCAAGCCTTCTTATAACCGCAACTACGTCAAAGGATGTAAACTCCTGCGGCTTGTCAATTAACAATACGCCGTTCATAGGAATTTCTCCGCCGATTTTATAAGCTTGTTGCGCACCGTTTTGAGGTCGCCCTCAATCGTACAGCCTGCCGCCGCAGGGTGACCGCCGCCGCCGAACTGCGAGCAGAAGTCGGAAGCGTTGATATTGCCGTTTGTGCGAACGGAAATTTTGAAAAATCCGCCTTCCTTTTCACGCATTGTAATGCCGATTAAAACGCCCTCAATCTGACGTGGGATTGAAGCAAGCCCCTCCATTTCGTCGTCGCCGACGTCGAGGCTTTTCATCATTTCAAGCGTTGTATAGATAATGGCGCATCTGCCGTCGGCGCAGTACTTTATTGTGTCGTAAACTGCGTGTTCAAGCTGGATTTTTTCCTTCGACTTGGTTTCAAACATAGCCTTGTTTATGTAGGCGGTGTCACAGCCGAAGTCCATAAGACTTGCCGCGACACGCATAGTTTCCGCCGTAGTGTTGGTGTATCTGAAACAGCCTGTGTCTGTGGAAATTCCCGTATAAAGGCAGTTTGAGATTTCCTTTGTGATTCTCACGTTCATTCTCTGCAAAAGCTTATAGATGATTTCGCAGTTTGCCGCCGCAAATTTATCGACAAATTTCGCCTTTGCGGTAAACGTGTTTGAGCCGTGATGGTCAATGCACACGTCCACCCTGCCGATATACTTTCCCATATTCGAGCCTAAAAGGCTGTCGGCGGCAACGTCTGTGCTGATTATTGTTTCAGGTTCAAAAATCTGCTGTTTTACGCCGTTTAAAAGATATAAAAACTTTGACGGAACGTTGGTTGTGATTACCCTTGCATTCTTGCCGATTTGCTGGAGCGCCATACATAGTGCAAAGCCGCTGCCGAGCGTGTCGCCGTCGGGGTATGCGTGGGTAAGGATTTCGTAGTTGTCGTGAGCCTCAAGAAAGCGGGCTATCTCATACAGATTCATCATTTTCTTCCTCATCCTGCTCAACATCAAGGTCGTTTAAAATGCGGCTGATGTGAGCGCTGTACTCAATGCTGTCTGTGGCGTTGAAAATCAGCTCGGGAACGTGGCGGAGCTTTAGTCTGTGGCCAAGCTCTCTGCGGATAAATCCCGACGCAGATTTAAGTCCCTTTACGGCTTGTTTTGCTCTGTCGAGTCCCTCGATTGCGCTTATCTGCACCGTGCAGTAGGAGAGGTCGTTTGTAACCTCAACCCTGACGATTGACAAAAACGCCTGTGTAACACGAGGGTCCTTAAGCTCACGGAAAATCGCCGTAAGCTCACGCTTAATATCTTCGGTTGTTCTTTCTATTCTGTGACTTGCCATTTTATCACCTGCTATCATTCCCTGCTTTTGATTTATTGTAGCGGCGAACTGTGTTCGCCATAATGCATAAATTGTTTCACAATTTATGCATAGGGACGTCAGGGATGCCGTCCCCTACGGAAAGGTTTATTTTTCTCTATAAATACGGTTTAATCGGGAAAGTCGGATAACCACTTCGGACACGGCGTGCCGTGTCCCTACGTCTGTAAAGGAAACGTTGTGCTTTTATCTATCGGGCAGCCACACAGGGCTGCCCCTACTACATTGTTAAAACTAAAAATACACAAATTGTATGAAATATAAAATCAGCTTTTGTTATTAATCAGTGTAGGGAACGGTC
>DKWR01000061.1:6896-23171 GCA_002491825.1 Ruminococcaceae bacterium UBA7147 | reverse complement strand
GAGTGTGGTTATTTTCATAACAAATTTGATAATTTTAGAATTAACACAGCACTACAATATATTATTGCAATTGTTAATTTAATTACGCATTCCGAATTGAATTAATCACGATACTCTTCGATTGTATAAACCTCGAACATATCGCCCTCTTTGAGGTCGTTGAACTTTTCAAGTCCTATACCGCACTCGTAGCCCTCGTTGACCTCTTTTACGGCGTCCTTGAATCTCTGGAGCGAGCCGATAGTATCCTCGGCAATTACAATGCCGTCACGGATAACCCTTACGCCGCCGCCACGCTGGATTTTACCGCTCTTAACGTACGATCCTGCGATTGTGCCGACTGACTTAATCTTGATGACGTTGCGGCACTCAGCCATACCGAGTACAACCTCTCTGGTCTTTGGAGCAAGCATACCCTTCATAGCCGTTTCAATCTCGTTGATGCAGTCGTAGATGATGCTGTAAAGTCGCATATCGATTCCCGAACGCTCTGCATTTTCTGCGGCTACGGAATCGGGGCGAACGTTAAAGCCTACGATAATTGCGTTTGAAGCCTCTGCAAGCATTACGTCGGACTCGTTGATTGCGCCTACTGCGCCGTGAATTACGTTTACTCTTACTTCCTCGTTCGAGAGCTTTTCAAGCGACTGCTTAACAGCCTCAACAGAGCCCTGAACGTCTGCCTTTACGATAATCTGAAGCTCCTTGACCTCGCCGAGCTTCATCTGGTCAAAGAGGTTGTCAAGAGTAACCTTGGTCTGCGCATTGAAGATTTCCTCTTTCTTTGCAGCCTTTCTCTGGTCAACAAGAGTTCTTGCAAGACGTTCGTCTGATACTGCGTCGAAGATGTCGCCGCCAACAGGCACTTCGTCAAGTCCGGTAATCTCAACAGGCACTGACGGACCTGCCTCCTGAACTCTTTCGCCCTTGTCGTTTGTCATTACTCTTACTCTGCCCACGCAGGTACCTGCGATAATTGTGTCGCCCTTATGGAGCGTACCGTTCTGAACAAGCACTGTTGCAACAGGACCTCTGCCCTTGTCAAGACGAGCCTCGATTACAGTACCCTTTGCGGCTCTGTCGGGGTTAGCCTTAAGCTCCTTCATCTCGGCAACGAGGAGCACCATTTCGAGCAAGTCGTTAAGACCTTCCTTTGTCTTTGCAGAAACGGGAATACACGGTGTGTCGCCGCCCCATTCCTCGGGAATAAGCTCGTGCTCGGTGAGCTGCTGCTTTACTGCTTCGGGATTTGCGCCGGGTTTATCCATCTTATTGATTGCTACGATTACGGAAACGCCTGCCGCCTTTGCGTGGTGGATAGCCTCAACAGTCTGGGGCATAATTCCGTCGTCAGCCGCAACAACAAGGATTGCAATATCCGTTACCTGCGCACCTCTTGCACGCATTGTTGTGAACGCCTCGTGTCCCGGTGTGTCGAGGAATGTAATCGGCTGGTCGTTGATTTTAACTCTGTAAGCACCGATATGCTGTGTGATTCCGCCTGCTTCGCCTGCGGTTACGTTTGCGTGTCTGATAGCGTCGAGGATTGAGGTTTTACCGTGGTCAACGTGTCCCATAACTACAACTACAGGAGCTCTGCCAACGAGATTTGCATCGTCGTCCTCGCTGTCGTCGATAATCCTCTCCTCGATTGTAACAACAACCTCTTTCTCAACCTTTGCGTGGAACTCCATTGCGATAAGAGATGCCGTATCAAAGTCGATTGTATCGGTAGCAGTTACCATTGAGCCCATAAGGAACGCCTTTTTAACAACCTCGGCTACGGTAGCCTTGAGCCTTGAGGCAAGCTCGGAAACAACGATTTCATCGGGAATCTGAACGGTAATCGGCTTTTGCTTACGCTCAAGCGCAATACGCTTCAGACGCTCTGCCTCGGTTTCTCTCTTGCCCTGACGTCTGCCCTTCTGCTTCTGCGAACGGTTAGAGAACTTCTGCTTTTTAACCGTATGGTCCGTACTTCTCATCTTGGAGCTGTCGCTTGCCATATCGTCATACTTTGAGTTGTAACGCTCAACGTCAACGTTTGTGGCACGTGTGTCGATAACTCTGCGCTTGCGGGTGGTTGTTTCCTCCTCGCTTTTAATCTCGACGTCCTTCGGGGCAGTTTCCTTTTTGTCTGCCTTGGGTTTATTATCTGCCTTTTCAGCCGTTTTATCAGCCTTCGGCTTGTTTTTATTTTCGCTCTTCTTTTCGGCTTTCTTCTCCTCTTTGGGAGCCTGTGCCTGCTTTTCGGGTGCTTCCTCAAGCTTTTTGTTGCGTGTTGCAAAGTAAGCGTCAAAGCTTTCAACGCTGTTTTCCTTTGTGATAACGTCGAAAATTACGTCAAGCTCGCTTTCCTCGAGCGAAGTCATAGTCTTTTTTGTAACACCGCAGTGTTTTTCGAGAATCTCGGTAATCTTCTTGTTGGGAACCCCCAAATCATTCGCTGCATCCTTAACCTTATATTTAATCATATAATTCTCCTCCCTGTTCGTTTTCATTTTCAATAAGCTGTGAAAGCTTGTCGGCAAAGCCTTTATCCTCCACCGAGAGCACTCCGCACAGCTTGCCGAGTGCAAAGCTTAATTCATCCTTGCTCCTGTTTATGCAAAATGCCTTGATATTGCCTGAATGTGCCGCTGTGAGCACGGGTTTAATGCTGTTTTTGGAAAAGTCGTTTGCAAAAATCACGATTTTTGACTTGCCCTTGTTAATCGATTCGATTGTCGGGTCGGCGCCGATTACGAGCTTTCCCGCTCGTCTGCAAAGACCGAGAAGCGATAAAATTCTGTCGTTCATTTTTATTCACCTCTTAATCCTCGGAAGCGTTTTCAAGCTCTTTGCTCATCTGCTCGTAGACGTCCTCGGGGATTTTACAGCTTAACGAGCGTTCAAATCTTCGAGCCTTTCGTGCCTTTTCAAAGCAGTCGGCGTTTTTGCAGACGTATGCTCCTCTGCCTGATTTTCTGCCTGTTAAATCAAGCGAAATTTCTCCGCCCGAAATCACATTGCCGTTTTCATCTTTCTTTTCGGGGGATTTGACAACACGGATAAGCTCACGCTTTTCCTTCATCTCACCGCACCCGGTACATTTTCTTAAAGGAACTTTTTTCATATTTTACCTCGAGGATACGTTTTTTATCGTTGCATAAATTGCATTGCAATTTATGCATTGGGACGTCTGGGAAGCCGTCCCCTACGGAAAAGTTTGTTTATTACTATAACAATGATATAATTGGTAAAGTCTGATTCTCACAGCGGACACGGAGTGAGTGTCCCTACGGATGTATTACAAACGTTTCATTTATAGCCGTAGGGGACGGGTTCCTACACGTCCCGAAACGTTACCCATATATCAATTTAAAATTCGGGCATCCATTTTTTCAAAACAATCCGACTTTTCCACTCGATTTGCCAGCGGTGGCACACCGCCGAATTACGCATTACGCATTACGCATTCCGAATTAATATTACTCTTCAGCTGTTTCTTCTGTTTCCGAAGTTACAGCTTCTTCCTCTTCATCCTCGCCGTAGAAACCGCTTTCGGGACGAATGTCAATTCTCCAGCCTGTAAGTCTTGCGGCAAGTCTTGCGTTCTGACCCTTGTTGCCGATTGCAAGCGAAAGCTGACCGTCGGGAACTGTTGCCTTACAGCTCTTGTTTTCCTCGTCAACAATTTCAACCTTGCATACGGTTGCAGGTGAAAGTGCCGCTGAAATGTACTTTTCAGGCTCGTCACTGTATTCGATAATGTCGATTTTCTCGCCGCCGAGCTCCTCGACAATGCTGTTTACTCTTGCGCCCTTTGCACCGATGCATGCGCCGATTGCGTCAACGTCGGGGTTGTTGCTTGAAACAGCCATCTTTGTTCGGGAGCCTGCCTCACGTGAGATAGACTTGATTTCAACAATTCCGTCGAAAATCTCGGGAACCTGCTGTTCAAACATACGCTTTACAAAGCCGGGGTGAGTTCTTGAAATAATAGCGTGAGGACCTCTTTCGTTGTCCTTTACGTCTGCGATATAAACCTTGACGTGGTCGCCCTCTTTAAGCTCGCCGCAGCCAATCTGCTCGCTCTTTGGGAGCATAGCCTCCGCCTTGCCGATTTTGATTGTGGCAATGCCGCTCTTGGGGTCGATTCTCTCAATCTGTGCGGTAACGATTTCGCCGAGCTTGCTCTGAAACTCAATAAGCGTCTGTCCCTTTTCGCCTGCACGGATTCCCTGACGGATTACGTTTCTTGCGGCTGAAACTGCGATTCTGCCGAGCTTTTTGGGGTCAAGCGGAATCTGCGCCTCGTCGCCGATACTGTAAATCTTTCTCTTGTTGATTTTCTCGGCGTCCTCTCTTGTGATTTCAAAATCGGGATCGAGCACCTCGTCAACTACGGTTTTTACAAGCTTTACGTCAAATGTGTTCTTCTCGGGAACAATGTTGAATACTACGTTTTCGTTGCCGCCGTAGTAGTTTTTGCAGGCGATAACGATAGCCTTTTCAATCTGCTGAAGCATATAATCCATCGGAATATCCTTTTCCTTTTCAAACATTCTCAATGCTTCAAATAAATCCTTGTTAGTCATTTTTCCAATCATCCTTTTCTAAAATTATTGTCAACTTATCAGTCAAAATCATCAAGCTTAATCCAAGCGGCGTCCTTTTTATTAATAGTAACCTCATTTTCGCCGCTGTGGTCGGCAATTGTAACCATACCGTCGTCGTAGTCCTTTAATACGCCGCAGAAGTCCTTGCCTATTCCCTCAATCGGACGGCGCATTCTCACCATAATGTCAGCGCCGATGAACTGAATGAAATGCTCGTCACGAACAAGCTCACGCTCAATTCCGGGCGAGCAGACCTCAAGGCAGTATGCGTTTTCAATGGGGTCAAGCTCGTCAAGCGGAGTGTTGATTGCACGTGAAACCTTTTCGCAATCCGTAATATCAACGCCGCCCTCCTTGTCGATGAAGATGCGCAGATACCAGTCGGCACCCTCTTTTTCATAGCGGACGTCCCAGAGTGAAAGACCGAAGTCCTTTACGATAGGCTCGCAAAGCTCCCGAACCTTTGAAACGGTAACGCCGCCCTTGCTTTTAGCCATAAAATACCTCCCGATTTCCAAAATACAAAGGAGCGGGTTTGCTGCCCACTCCTTTACTTTAAGATATTTAACATTATGATTATAGCACCGTTCTTTGCAATAATCAAGTGTTTTTTGATTATTTTTTAGCTTTTAGCCCTGTAAATCGGCAATTTTAAAAAATGCGTAAAAAATTTTTTCACTTTTTTAAAAAAACATTTGAAATTGTCGGATATGTGTGGTATGATATTAAAAGACATTGCTTGCAAAGCAGACGAACGTAAAAAATGAATATGTGCTGATATAGCTCAGTAGGCAGAGTGCGTCCTTGGTAAGGACGAGGTCACGGGTTCGAATCCCGTTATCAGCTCCACAGAAAATGACCATAGCCGACAGGCTGTGGTTATTTTCGTATTGGAGCATAACGGGATTCGAAAGGGCGTTAAGAAAACAGTCCTGTGGACTGTTTTTAGCCCGTTGCGTTGATGATACGTCAAAACTGCACACGCCGCAACAAGCGAGGTGATACCTTTCACTATATGAAACATAGTTATCAGCTCCAGTCGAGTGCCTCGACACGCAGATTGCGTTCGGGGCATTCTTCTTTATTTAAAGTCAATTTCTCGCATCATAACTGACATTTTTCTCAAAATGCAACACAAATAAACCGCATTAGAAAGCCGTTTCTAAAGGTTCACTAAAAATCACAAAAAGATAAAAAACGGTCACTTTTCAATTGGAGAAATGCCCGACCTTGCAACGCTGATTCTGTGTATGATATTCACACTTATATGGGCAAGGATAGCCGCAGTAATTGCAAACAAGGCAAAGCCGAAAACGCTTAACAGAGTTACGGGAATTGTATTGCTTTCAATAAGCGCCGTAGTTATTGCAGTGAATTATATTTTTTAAAAGTAACTTAATAACACAAACAAAGGTCGGTACATCGTCAGAAAACGGTGCTCCGGCTTTTTTAGTGTGGAGTGTGGAGTTTTGGGTCGCTTCGCTCCTAATTTATAATAGTGCGTGTTGTTTTGAAGGGGTTGTTTTCAAAAATTAACTTGATATATCGGTCACGTTTCGGGACGTCTGGGAAGCCGTCCCCTACGGAGAAGTTTGTTGTCCTCTATAGCTACGTTTAATCGGTAAAATTTGATTGCCACTGCGGACACGGCACGCCGTGTCCCTACGACGGTAGAGGAAATGTTGTGTTATTATCTATCGGGCAGCCACATAGGGCTGCCCCTACAGTTTATTTTATATCATTCATTTAATTTATTCCGTAGGGACGACCCTGCGTGGTCGCCCAAAGTGTCGTTAATATATGAGATTATGTTTTTCGACAAACAAAAGGCGGACGCATAAAAACGTCCGCCTGAATTACATATATTTTGCAAGTGGTTAAAGTAATAATTTAAAAATTATTTTGCAGATTTTTTCTTTCTTACAATAAGGAAGAGAACGCCTGCGCAAGCGATGAGTGCTGCACCGCCGATTGTGAACATCATTGTGCCCATACCACCGGTCTCGGGAACTACGGTCTTGTAGTTAGGAATTGCAGCGTCGTTAACCTGTGTTACACCCATTGTTGTATCAATGTTTACAGTGAATACTGAGTCATTGATATTGTAGCCTGCGGGAGCAGCTGTTTCCTTTACATAGTAAGTTAAATCAGCGTCAAAGCAGAATGCTGTTGTGCTGCCTTCAAGAACGAAGTCGGCCGTACCGTCAGTACCTGTTGTAGCAATTACCTTCTTGCCGTCAACTGTAAGCTCTTTAAGCTCATTTGTTTCTTTATCCTTAGTATAAACTGTAAATACTGCGCCGCCGAGAGGAGAACTTGTGTTACCGTCAATCTTTGCAACGTTTACGCCGTATGTGTATACGTTTACAGTCGGACCTTGCTCATAGTTCATACCGGAATTGTTACCATAGTAAAGACCGTCTGTGTTGGGAAGAGCCTGTGCAAACTTTGTAGCAGCGTTTGCGTTGAGGTCGGCTGTGTAAGTTACTGTAACTGTTTTAGCTGTATCTGCTGTTTCTGCATTGTAGAAATCTGCGCTGTTAAGCATTGAGCTTGTGAATACAATGGCAAATGTAGCTGTTCCGTCAGATGTACCGTTGTTGTAAGAGTAATTCTTTTCAACTGTGTAGTCAGTACCCTTTGTAAGAGTTGTTGCGTCAAGCTTAACCTCTACAGAAGACTCGTTGAGAGTAAGAGCGTTGTCCATTGTATCTGTGATTGCATAAGTTGTAAGCTTGTTTTCTAAAGAACCTGCTGTTGTAGCAGTAAGTGTGTATGTAACTGTCTTGTCGTTGTCACCTACATTTGTCTTGTCAGCAGTCTTTGTAACTGTAACAGGGCTTGTTGAAACCTTTGAAGCAAGGTTTACTGTGGTCTGGTCTGTAGTTGTAACCCAGCTGTTGTTTGAATAGTAGGGAAGTGATACTAAAGAGTTTGTAACCTTAGTAACCTTTGCAGGCTTCTTTGTGCAGTAGATGTAGTAGATACCTGCGTCGTTAAGTGTAACATTCTTGCCAGTTGTATCTGCGCTTGTGAAAGAAAGAGTTGTTGCAGCAGCGCCAAATTTTGTGGAATCGTTGCTGTAGATTGCATCACAAGCAGAAATGATGTTCTTTGCTCTCTCTGAAGAGTCAGCTGCATTTACTGCATTAACAAGATCTGTGTTTGAGCTTAATGTGCTGATAACATCGTATTTACCTGTTTCCTTGTCGAGGTCAGCAATCTTGAAGAAGCTGAAGTCGTAGTTGCCTACTTTGTCCTTTTCTGTTGATGTGTTAGGTGCGCATACATAAGTTGCTGTGTAAGGACCGTCGGGTGCTGCTGCGCTTGCTGTGAACGGAATCATAAGAGCGATCATCATTACAGCGAGGAAAGCCGCAAAAATTTTCTTTGTTGTTTTCATTTGTCATTCTCCTTTTTTAATATAAATATATGTAATTTTGATAACCAAAAGGTTAAACTGATTTAGTGGCGGGCTTTGTATCTTGCTCTGCGTTTTTTGCGCTGATTTCTGTCGTAGAGCATATAGCCCGTAACGGCAAATGCGCCTGTGCCGAGAAGTGCAAGACCTACAATAAGGAACATATTCATTCCGCTGCCGCTTGCCTCCGGCATTGTAACAACACCGTCAACATAGCCTGCTGTAACTTCAAGCTTGCCCTCTATCGGGAAAGTGTAGTAATTTACTACCGAAGTCGGGTTGTAGCCGTCCGCAGGACTGTACTCAAACAGGCAGTAAACCTGCTTTTCCTGTGTGCCGGTGATGTAGCTGATTTCGGAATCTGTCCAGCTTAATATGCCGTCATCATTTTTTCCGTAACAGCCTTTTCCTGCTTTATATACATCAAGATTATCAAAGACAACTGTACCGTTTACGGTTGTGCCCTTTAAAACCCTTTTTGCATTTTTGCCGTCGTTTGTTGCAATCTGCTTAAGCTCATCGTGAGTAAAGAGGTTAGCCTGTGTTACTCTGACAAGAGCAAAAACTGTATCGTCAACATTTTTGTCAGCCTGATTCTTTTTGTTTACGGTAATTTTTGCTTTATTCGTTGTATTCTCAAAGGACGGAATACTATTAACCTTGTAGTTATTGGTGAAATAAGCATTGTAGTTATTGCCGTTTTTAAAGTCATCGCTCTTTGCCGTTTCGGCGTCAATAACGTAGTAGGTCGGCTCGTTTACGACAAAGTCACTGCCGTCTGACGTAACGCTGACTTCAACAAGGAATACCCTGCCGTCAAGGTTATATATACTCTTTTCTTCATTTGTGAGGTCGTCGGCATAGCCTTCGTTAATCTTAAAGCGATAGTAGCCTGTTGTCTCGTACTGAATTGCGCTGAAGCTTGCCACACCGTTTTGTGAAGCGGTAATGCTCTCGTTGATTGCCTCGGTTGAAAGCGTGTCTATATAATCACCGCTTTCGTCCGTATATGACGTTGTCATCTGCGGAAGTCCCGAAAGAGTGTACTTGAACTTTGAGCCTGTGTAAGCTAAATTGTCAAGGTTTTTCTTAACAGTAATATTCGAGCTAATCGGCTTGAGCTGATTTACTACCTCAATCTGATTGCCGGAACCCGCAACCTGACCAGTATATACACCGTTAAAGTCCTGTTCAGCTCCGCCTTTGATTGAAATTTTATACGGCTTAAAGCCTACTGCGGTCTGCTCGGAAATTCTGTAGCTTGCGCCGACAGGAAGTCCGATAAGCTCAATAGTTTCGCCTGCGTTTACGGTAAAGATACCGTCGTTTGACGCATTGTATGTGGAAGTACCGCTTGTGTATTTTATGGGGTAGGCTTTCCAGTCATATTTACTGCCGTTGCCGTCAAGGTCAAGCTCAATCTTAAAGCTGAACTGCTGTGCAACTTCGTATGGATTGCCCTCTTCGTCAACAGCCGATTTTTTAAATAAAAGCGGTGCAGTTTTTATCTTGTTGAGATATTCAAGCTCAAGAGTAGCAAATGCACTTTTGTCAGCGGGATCTTCCAGAGTAAATTCAGACGTCATATTGCTTTGCTGTTCTTTGCTGTTGGTAATTACCTGACCGTTTTTGTCATTAATAAGCTCCCAGCTTGTGTCGTACGCAAGCGGAGAAGGCTCTGACTCGGTAACGGTGATTTCTGAACCTGTTTTAAACGTATTTTCAAACTCTGCGCCCTCGGAGTCCTTTAAGCCGAATGAGCCGTTGTTACCGAGTGTTGCACTGCTTGTTGAAGTGTCTGCGCTGTGGTGAACATATGATTTTCCCGAATCCGAAACGCCGTCATTATCGGTAATTGTATAGCTGTAGCTTTCGTTTGCCTTAAGGTCGTCGGCAATCTCCTTGATTGCGTCGCCTGTGTCAAGAGTTTTGTTGACAACAAGGTCGTTGTTTGCAGGAGTCATTGAGAAGCCTACCGAGAAGTTGGACTCGGACTCACCACGCTCCATATAGAACACTACCATATGGTAGGTCTTGTTCGGGTCAAGCTTTGCGCCGCCGTTAAAGGATTTTGTAACAATGCCGAGGTTTGTTGAATTGGACGTGCTGAAAGTGTAAGGATAACCGTCGGTTCTAATCGCCTTTCCGGCAAAGCTTGAAGCAGCCTCAAGGTTACCCGAAAGCTTTGTTTCAACATTTATAGTTGTATTGCTCTTATTTACAATACAACCCGATGTGTATGAACTGAAATCGCTGACGTTAAATACATAGAACTTTGAGCCGTTAACAGTCTTTGTGCTTACCGGAGAAACATAGCTGTTTGAGCTGTTAGACCATGCATACATATAAACCGGACTGTCGCTTCTTACCCAGAACTGATCCGAAGAAGGAGTTTCAGTAGTTGAAGAGCTTGAATAATCGGCAAAAACGTCATTAGCAGTTGCCGTCATTGTGTTAAAGTTGATGTTACCCTTTGCTTCCTTGTGGTCGCCGCCGAGGTCAAGCACAAGCTCTGCGTTTGCGCCTGTCGGGTCCTCGCCGATAAATACCCACAAGTCGTCGTCACCGGTGTAGTCAAACGCAACGTCCTGTCCGTTTGAAAGCTTGCCGCCTGCGGGAACACGGAAGTCAATGTCAAGACGAATGCCGAAGCCGTAGTCCTGATTGTAGTTTGTGCCCTTGCCCGAGGACGTGTTGCTCGTATTGTTAAACGGGAAAATACCGTAGCCGTTTGACGAGCCGCCGAAGTTTGTAAGGGCGTCCTGAACACCGTAGCTTGTTCCTGCTCCGTAATTTACCTGTGTCGGAGTGAGGTTGTTCCACGTAAAATAAACGTTGTCCGTTGCATTCTTTGAAGTGAATGAATATGTAGATACGCCGTTGCTGTCGGTTGACGCACGGAACGGGAAGTAGGACTTAAACACGCTTGCAACCTTTTTATCGTTGTACTCTGCCGTTGCAAGCTCTGCCGCATCAAAGTACGGAGCTTTTACTCCGTTTGCAACCTGAAGGTCGCCCTTGCTGTCGAGAGTGGGATAAACAAGTCCCTGGAGCGACTGGTTATATTTACCTCCGCCCCACTTCATACCGTTGGAGTTGTTTACCGCATAATAGTAGTTGTCATCATAGTTGTTGATGTTTGTAAGTCCGCTTGCATGGTTTACAAAGGTGTTGTACCAATTTTCGCCCTTGAACATATTGCCGAAATACAGCGGATATTTCCACGTACTGCTTACAGCGCTTGCCTTCTGGCTGATGTAGCTGTTGAAGTTATCAAACTGATACCAGTAGTTTTCGATGTCGCCGTCGCCGGATTTGCCCTGACACTGAAGATAGCCCTTCTCCTGCTCCATATCCGACCAGTAGTCAATGTAGGTTGCCTCAACGCCGACAATTGAGCCATCATTCGGGAAGTTGCTGTCAACAATTGCGCCATAGTTTACGCTGTTAATTTCAGAACGCATCATCCATGCTTCGGAAGTCGTTGTGATTTTATATGATGCTGTGCTGTCAGTGTAACCGCTTTCGTCGTAGGAGCCGACTGTAGGATATGTTGTTGTCCACGAAGCACCCTTGAAGTTATCGCTGTTTACGTGGAAGCACAAATCCGTTCCGTAGGGAATTGTTCCCCTGAACATTGTCAGACCATTTACTGTATCCTTTGTAAGGGTAAGAGTTTTAACATATGTTCTGTCGGAATCGCTGAGCGTTGCACCGACAAGGCTGTAGGAAGCATAAATCTGACTGAAGCTTTTCCAGTTTTCGTTATATACATAACAGCTTCTTGTGGAAATGTTAGTTCCTGCGTAGTTGAATTTGCTCAGAACAAGGTTCTCGTCCTTGTCCATATAAACCGTATCTTCCGAGTTGTTGATTCCCGAAAGGTCGACTGTGCGGATGTGAGGATTTTCCCACTTACCGCCCGAGAAATATGCGTAGT
Organism: Ruminococcaceae bacterium UBA7147; assembly: GCA_002491825.1. GTDB lineage: Bacteria > Bacillota > Clostridia > Oscillospirales > Acutalibacteraceae > Ruminococcoides. Next base: position 11,209 of record DKWR01000061.1, on the reverse strand, counting down.
TATCATAATAAACGATTGTCTGGTCGTCTGTCTGATGTACGGTTGTCTTATTACTTCCGGATTCTTCCTGGTCGCTGAAATTCAGCTTTTTGTAACCGTTTGGAATATCGGCATAGTAAATATCGGTTGAGCCGATTTGCGTCATCTTGTTGCCCGGCCATACAGCACCCGATGAAGTGCCCTCATAATAGTGTATGTAGGGATTCGAGTAAGTGTAAATTCCGCCGCCCTTTGAGGTTACATTACTGCGGTTCAGAAAAATACGCTTATAGCCGTCCTTTACAACGGTTGACGGGAGCGTAAACGGCGCTCTCGACACCTCAAGCTTTGTTGCGCCCGAGGGTGCAGTCAGCGTGTACAAATCCGTGCCGCTTGCCGTTGAACCCGACAATACGTTTCCGCCGGCGTTGGCAAACTTATAGGTTACGGTTTTGCCCTGCCAGTCATAGTTTGCAGTTGTCACAAGGTAGAAATTACCCGAACCGCTACCTGCTGCGCTTACCGAAAAAGCGCTTACCATGCATACGGAAATCATCATTGAAAAAGCGAGTACAAGCGACAGGCTCTTTCTGAAAAAACTTCCTGCTTTTCTGATTGCCTTATACACCTGCTCTCACTTCCTTTCCGTAAGCACCGGTTGCTATAAAAATAGCTCTCATTTGTGTCTCTCCTTTATAAACTTTATAAATACAAATATAAGGTATAGTTTTTAAAACTATTATACTTCATTTTAATATTCGCCAACAATGGTAAATGCCAATATTGTGAAATATAAAAACAAAATTTATCCAGTTTTTTAGAGTAAACATATTATATAATATTTTATTGTTTTATTAAAGTCGCAATATGAACAAATAGAAAATTATTTTTTGGTAATAATTAACATAATTTTCAGAGCGTTTTCTCGTGGCAAAATTTTATTTTTTAAAGGGATAATTTATTGAAATATTTGATTAATTGCGACGTTTTTACGTCAATATTGCCTTTATTATTTACAAAAACGCAATTTTCGTCTTATCACTTTACATTTTCTTTACATATATTTTATATTTATTAGTCATTTTCACCAATGAAATAATAATACTATTTTTCTGTTTTTTAATCATTTAACGTTTTACCGCAAAAAATCGGGATACCGCTGTAAGCGATACCCCGAACTGACTGCTAAAAAGATTGCAGAAAATCAAAATTGTTGATTTTTAATTGTTAATTGATTACGCATCTCTGCCGCAGCACTTCTTGTACTTCTTGCCGCTGCCGCAGGGGCAAGGGTCGTTTCTTCCGATTTTCTTGCCCTTTCTTACCGTCTTGTTGGCTGTGTCTGTTCCGTCGGACGAGGTCTGCGTCGGCTTTGCAACCTGTTCACGCTTCAGTGCAGCCTCAACCGCATTCGGCTTTGGCTTTTCCTCGCCGTTGTTGAGCATTACCTGATGCGCCGCTGCCGCCTGCTTTTCAGCTGCCTTTCTTGCAGCTTCAATTGCCTCCTGACGTTTCTGCACCTCATAAACACGCTTGGGCATAATGAGCATAAGCTTTACTGTGTCCTCACGGATGTTCTCAATCATCTCGTCGAACATATCAAAGCCCTCGATACGGTACTCAACAACAGGGTCGTGCTGACCGTAGGAACGCAGTCTGATACCTGCCTTGAGCTGATCCATATTGTCGATATGGTCCATCCAGTAGGTGTCAACGCTCTTGAGAAGATATACACGCTCCATCTCACGGATTGTGTCCGCAGGGAGAAGCTCCTCGTTTTCCTTCATAAGTGCGAGTGCGTCGTCAACAATCATCTGCTTGATTTCGTCTGACTCCATATCCTCAAGGTCGTCAAGACTCAAATCATACTTCTCGTCGTCGTTGATTATCCAACCCTTGTAGTAGTCAACAAGGCTCTGGTAGTTCCAGTTTTCCTTGGGGCCTTCGGGCAGGTAGTGCTGAATTGAGGTGTTGATTGTATCCTCAAGCATTTTAAGCACAGTATCGTGCAAGTCCTCGCCGTTAAGCACCTGGTCACGCTGACCGTAGATGATTTCACGCTGACGATTTAAAACGTCGTCGTACTGGAGAACGTCCTTACGGATTCCGAAGTTACGAAGCTCAACCTTCTCCTGCGAGCCTTCGATAATGCTTGAAAGCATCTTGTTTTCGATGGGCATATTCTCGTCAACGTTCATACGCTCCATCATAAGCTTCATTCTGTCACCGCCGAACAGACGCATTAAATCGTCCTCGGTTGACAGGAAGAAACGGCTGACGCCGGGGTCGCCCTGACGTCCCGAACGTCCACGGAGCTGGTTGTCGATACGTCTTGACTCGTGACGTTCCGTACCGATAATCATAAGTCCGCCAGCCTGACGAACCTGCTCTGCCTCGTCCTTGATTTCCTCTTTATATTTAGCGTTCAGCTCCTGGAACGTCTTTCTTGCGTTGATGATTTCCTCGTCTTCGGTTTCAGCGTAGCCTGTTGCCTCCTCGATAAGCTCCTCGGGGAAGCCCTGCTTGCGCATTGAAGCCTTTGCCATATACTCAGCGTTACCGCCGAGGATAATATCCGTACCACGGCCTGCCATATTTGTTGCGATTGTTACTGCTCCGAGCTTACCTGCCTGAGCGACAATCTCAGCTTCCTTATCGTGCTGTTTAGCGTTGAGGACGTTGTGCTTTACGCCTCTCTTTTTGAGCATTTTTGAAAGGACTTCCGACTTCTCAATTGAAATTGTACCGACAAGCACAGGCTGACCTTTTTCGTGAGCCTCGCAGATTCTGTCGATAACTGCGTTGAACTTTCCTCTTTCGGTCTTGTAAACCGAGTCGGGCAAGTCCTTACGAATAACAGGCTTGTTTGTCGGAATTTCAACAACGTCAAGCTTGTAGATTTCCTGAAATTCCTCGGACTCCGTCTGTGCAGTACCCGTCATACCCGAAAGCTTTTTGTAAAGTCTGAAGTAGTTCTGGAAGGTGATTGTGGCAAGAGTTTTGCTTTCGCTCTGCACCTTTACGCCCTCTTTTGCTTCAATCGCCTGATGAAGACCCTCATTGAAACGTCTGCCGTACATAAGACGACCTGTAAATTCGTCAACGATGATAACCTCGTCGTCCTTTACAACGTAGTCAACGTCAAGCTTCATAACGCCGTTTGCCTTGATAGCCTGATTTACGTGGTGCTGAATTGTGAGGTTTTCGGGGTCTGTGAGGTTTTCAATGCCGAAAAATTCCTCAGCTTTCTTAACGCCGCTCTGTGTGAGAGTAGCAGTTTTCTGCTTTTCGTCTACAACGTAGTCGATGCCGTGCTCCTCGTAGTACTCCTCCATATCCTCCTTGGAGTCAAGCTCGGCAAAACGCTGAATTTTGAGAGTCTTTGCAAGAGCGTCTGCTCTTTCGTAGAGGTCGGTTGACTTGTCGCCCTTACCCGAAATGATAAGCGGAGTTCTCGCCTCGTCTATGAGAATTGAGTCGACCTCGTCGACAATTGCGAATGCGTGTTCACGCTGAACCTTCTGCTCCTTATAAACAACCATATTGTCACGCAGGTAGTCAAAGCCCAGCTCGTTGTTTGTTCCGTATGTAATGTCGGCGTTGTAAGCCGCCTTTCTCTGCTCGTTGTCAATCTCGTGAGTAATAAGACCTACGGTAAGGCCGAGGTATCTGTAGAGCTTGCCCATCCACTCGGAGTCACGGCGAGCGAGGTAGTCGTTGACGGTAACGATGTGAACGCCGTTGCCTGTAAGACCGTTGAGGTATGCGGGGAGGGTAGCAACAAGAGTTTTACCTTCACCGGTTTTCATCTCGGCGATACGTCCCTGATGAAGAACGATGCCGCCGATAACCTGAACTGGGTAGTGCTTCATACCAAGCACACGTGAGCTTGCCTCACGGCAAACGGCAAATGCGTCGGGGAGAATATCGTCTGTAGTTTCGCCGTTTGCAAGGCGTTCCTTTAATATTGCAGTCTGGTTTTTCAGCTCGCTTTCGCTCATTGCGGCGTACTTGTCGTCAAGAGCAAGCACCTTGTCGCAAATCGGCTGTACACGCTTGACCTCTCGCTTGCTGTAGTTGCCAAACATAGCTTTCAAAAAATTCATTATGATTTTCCTTTCTGTGTATGTGTTTTAACTTATATTTCCGTCGTTACTGCAAAGTTACATATAAAAATATACATATCAGTGTAGGGAACAGTCTTGACTGTTCCGCTGATTTACAGCAATTCTTCTAATTTTCTCGGAACGGTCAAGACCGTTCCCTACATTGTTGATTGTTACAACAAAGATAAATAAATAATTATGTGAATGGGACGTCTGGGAAGCCGTCCC
>DKWR01000061.1:0-6597 GCA_002491825.1 Ruminococcaceae bacterium UBA7147 | reverse complement strand
CCGTCCCCTACGGATAGGTTTGTTTTCCTCTATAACTGCGGTTTAATCGGTAAAGTCAGATTGCCACTGCGGACACGGCACGCCGTGTCCCTACGGCTGTAACACAAACGTTTACGTCATATCAAACAATTCAAGAAATACAAACCATTCCCAACAACACGCAACATTACAAATTCGGAGCGTAGCGACCCTCAATTGTAAATTGTTAATTGTAAATTGTTAATTGCTAACAGCGTTTGCTCCAAGGGATTTTGCCGCCTGAATCATCGCCGCCTCAACAACGGGAGCGGCATAGGTAAATCCGAAGCCCGAGTCCTCAACAACGCAGGCAAACGCAAGCGGACAGTCCTCGTCCTTTGAGTAGCCCACCATCCAGCCGTTCGGCTCTTTGTCGTCGCCGACTTCGCCCGTACCTGTCTTGGCACAGACTGTCAGACCACCGAACAAATAGTCGCCGTAATAGTCGGTTATGGTGTATCTCATTATTTCATCAAGCTGTGCGGCTGTGTCCTTGCTGAACATCTCTCTGCCGTTACCGCTTTTGTTGATACCGATTGCCGAAAGAATCGAAGCCGCTCCGTCCTCAACAAGAGTAGGATTAGTCGCCTTTCCCCCGTTTGCAATTGCGCCGCAGATTATCGCCATCTGCATAGGATTGACTTCGTTGTCGTACTGACCTACGCCCGACCACGCAAGTTGGTTGGTGTTAGCCTTTGAAGCGTCGTAGTGCCCCTTTGCGGTTTTCACTCCGTCAACCTCGAACGACATATTTATGCCGATTTTCTCGGCAGTTTTATTCATAACGTCTGCACCCATTTCGACTGCAAGCTCTGCAAAAACTACGTTGCACGAATGCGCCATAGCCTGCTTGAAGTCCATTGTTCCGTGAGGTTCAACGCAGGTTATGTCACTGCCGCCGATTTCCTCACTGCCTGTGCACGTCCACGTTCTGTCGTAGATGTCGGGTATATTTTCAATTGCCGCCGCAGCTGTAACGATTTTGAAAATCGAGCCGGGTGTGTATGACGAGGAAAGCACGTTGTCAAGATAAACGCCCTCGTACTCGCTTTCGTTTTCTTCTGTAATTTCGGGAGGAGCCTGCGGGTCATAGCCCTTTGTGCTGACCGAGCAGATTACCTCGCCCGTTTTGTAGTTATATATTACGCAGGCGCCTTTTTTGTCGTAGCTCGAGAGCACGTCGTAAGCCGCCGCACAGGTTTTTGCGTCAACAGTGAGCTTCATATCACTTGATGTGCGCAGCGACTGGGGCATATTCAGTCCCCATAAAAGGCTGTAGCCCGAAAGCTGGGAACGGTACATACTCTGCGCCGCCGTTGAAATATTGAGGCTGTTGTCGCCCACAACGTGAAGGAGCGATTTCCTCACGCTTGCGTTTTCATTATATACACGCTCGCCGTCAACGGTCTGTGCAAGCACCTCGCCGTTTCTGTCGTATATTGCGCCTGCCTGCGCAAGACCGCCGCTGCCCGAAATGTGGGCATTGTACGGCTGGTCAACCCAGTCGTCGGCGTTCATAATAAGCTGAAATGTAAGGTAACCCATTCCGCCTATGAATGCAAGAGTAAGTATAAAAATTAATGTGCTTCGCCGTAGTACTCTTTTCAAATAAACGCCTCCTTTAGCCGTATTTGTATAAAATCCATCTATTGTGTATAATATTTATCCAATTCCCATTTAATCGGGTTTGTGTCAATATATTCCCATATTTGGTCATAGTCGTTTTGTGTTCTGATTACGTGGTCGTGAAATCTTGATTGCCATATCGTTGATTTAGCTGACTTTTCGTAGGGACACGGCGTGCCGTGTCCTCCCTGCAAATTTATCCGTCTTGTGACTGCTGATTTATACGCTCCGACTATCGTTGATATTGACTGAGGTACGGGCTTTGAAAAAACGTTGTGTTTATCCCCGGACACGGCACGCCGTGTCCCTACGTCAGATTCATCTGATTCCTTTGTTATTTCTATAATCAGATGAACGTGATTAGGCATAACAACATATTTATTAATTCTTACACCGTTTATTTCACGTAATTTAATTGTGTTTTCAATTTCCTCATTTGCAATTTTTCCATAGTCGTTGCAATGCATTATTCCGTCTTTCACATAACCGAATATACACTTTTTCTCATATGTGCAAATCGTTACAAAATATGCTCCGTTTTCGGAATAATCGTAATTTTCCAACCTTATTCGCTTGCGGTTTTGTTTCATTGCATTATCACCTTTTAACAGCGTACGTCCTCTCGTCTGCCGCCTTGATAAACGCAATCAGTCCCCAGCAAGCCATAATACTCGAACCACCGGCACTTATGAACGGGAACGTTACGCCCGTAAGCGGAAGAATATCGGTTGCGCCGAAAACATTTAGTGAAAGCTGAACAACAAGCAAGCCTGCCGCACAGCACGCTGAAATCGAATAGAAAGTGCTTCTGCTTCGTGTGGTGATTGCACGTGCGTAAATCACAAGCGCACCAACTGCAATTGCAATCGTTATTGCAACGATAACGCCCATTTCCTCGGCTACAATGCCGAAAACGAGGTCGCTCTCCGACGCTCCGACCTGCTTTAAAAAGCCGTTGCCGATACCTACGCCGAAAAGTCCGCCGCTTGCGAGAAATGTGAGCACGTGAGTCTGCTGATAGCCTTCAGCCTGCGCATACTGCCACGCATTTCCCCACACCTTAAAGCGGTCTGCTACATACGGCTTGAACTTCAGAATGAACGTCACGCCGAAAACGGCCGCCGCAACGGCGAGGATTATCGTCTTGAAGTCGCCCGAGCGCATAAACGCAATAAGCAGGAACGTCATAAAGAAGATAAGCGCCGTTCCGAAGTCGCCCATAAGCGCAAGCAAGCCCACGCATACGGCTGAAAATATAATAAACTCAAAAAGGTTTTTGTTGGTCTGCAATTTATCAAGCGCACTCGCACCGATAAAAATGTAAATTATCTTTACAAGCTCCGACGGCTGAATTGAAACCGGACCGATTACAATCCAGTTAGCCGCACCGTATGTTATCTTGCCGAGCACGATACTCGACAAAAGCAACAGCACCGCAACAATCATCATAGGTATTCTCAATTTATTCACCTTGTCGGGGTCCTCGATTACCTTGATGATTACGCAGAACAGTGCCATTCCGATTGCCGCCGCTATAAGCTGGGTATAGGCAGAGCGTTCGTTCTGCCTGATAAGGAGCATTACGCCGATTCCCGTAAGGAAGAGTGCAAGAGCCTCAAGCTCGAAATTGATTCGTTTCAGCACGACCGTTGAAACGAAGAAAAATCCCCATTCCACAGCCGCCAGTGCTCCGAAAAGCACCAAGGGCGCATACTGATTTGTTGCGTCGTTCCAGAACATAGCCTCGACGCACATAAAGAAATGGAAAATCGTCACAAGCAGCATAAGCTTCCACGATTTAATCGCAGGCTTGTTGCTGACCTTTGAGAAAAACCAGCTCGACTTGAGCTGTTCGTCATACTCGGCTCCACGCTTAAATTCAAACTCGGAGTTGCCCACGCCGATTACGTCGTCAATAAGCACCTGCTTTCTGCCGTGAATCCTCTTGCCGTTCACGAATGTTCCGCTCTTTGAGCCTGTGTCGGTGATAAACCAGCCGTCCTTTCGCCTTAAAAGCACGCAGTGATTTCTTGAAACGGCAGGGTCGTCCACGACAACGTCGCTCGACTTGCTTCTGCCGATTGAATTTTCCCAGAAAAGAACGGGCAGCTTTAGCCCCGTAGTCGGATTGTAAAGCGTAACAAGCGGCTTTTCACCACGTCTGTGGCGGCGCATTGCGGCATAGCACTGGTAGACGATTATCAGCGCATAGACGGGAAGTATTATGCGCAGTGCAACTACGCCGATGTCGAAAATTACCGAGAGGTCAAACACGCCCAAAGCTCCTTTCACAAAATATGTATGCAAAAATTATCAATGTTTATTGTTTATACTAATTCCTGATAGAAATTATACCGCAAAGATTGTCTGCTTTTTATTAGGTATTAGTATTAAACGTTAAAAGGTATAATTACAGTTATACAGTTTCTATAATAATCCAAAACAGCGTAAAAGTCAATATTTTTTGAGGTAAACAAAAACTCCAAAGCCCTTGCAAGCCTTGGAGTTGATGAACGTAAAATATAAATTTTATCTCTTTGAGAACTGAGGTGCTCTACGAGCTGCCTTAAGACCGTATTTCTTACGCTCTTTCATTCTCGGGTCACGGGTCAGGTAACCTGCTTTTTTAAGCACTGGCCTGTAGTCAATATCTGCCTGCACCAGGGCGCGGGCAATGCCGTGTCTTACCGCACCTGCCTGTCCGGTATAACCGCCGCCGTGTACGTTGACCATTACGTCAAATTTATCTGCGTTCTCTGTCGCTACGAGAGGCTGACGGACAATTACTTTCAAAGTCTCAAGACCGAAGTAATCGTCGATGTCCCTTTTATTGATTGTTATTTTGCCTGTTCCGGGTACCAGGTATACCCTGGCGATAGATTTTTTCCTTCTGCCGGTCCCGTAGAAATTTGTCTTAGCCATACTGATTTACCTCCTCTTAAAATGTCAATACTTCTGGTTTCTGAGCTGCATGCGGATGCTCCGGTCCGGCATAAACATGAAGCTTGGTGTACATCTGCCTTCCCAGAGGCCCTTTCGGGAGCATGCCTTTGACTGCAAGCTCAAGAACCTTCTCCGGCTTCTTTGCCAGCATTTCCTTCAAGGTGGTCTCTTTCATACCGCCCACATACTCTGAGTGGTGGTAATAAATTTTCTGGTCTAACTTCTTGCCGGTTACTTTGATCTTTTCTGCATTTATAATAACCACATAATCACCGGTATCAATATGGGGGGTGAACACAGGCTTATTCTTACCTCTTAACACTTTTGCTACTTCTGAAGCCAGACGGCCTAATGTATATCCGGTAGCGTCAACTACATACCATTTTCTTTCCACTTTTGCTGGATTAGCCATGAAACTGTTCATTGGTGTACCTCCTGTTAAATTTAAAGTCAAAACATTTATAATACATAGAAACGTCCTACCGGGGCTTTGGATCAGACATTTTCCTGCACTGTCACAGTTAAATATTATATGACACATATCCGCACATGTCAATCATTTTTTCAAAAAAACAGCCCAAAAACAGGCAGAAACAGGGACCCGCCTTCACGGCTGTCCCTGTTATGTCTTTCCTGATTCGACACCTACTGTCCGTAGTACGCGTTCGCGCCATGTTTACGGTAATAGTGCTTATCCTGAAGCTCCTGCGGTGCAGGCTGGATACGCGGGTTGATGGTCTCCGCGCGGTAAGCCATCTTGGCTACCTCCTCAAGCACCACCGCATTATGGACCGCTTCATGGGCGTCTTTCCCCCAGGCAAAAGGCCCGTGATTCTTGCAGAGTACTGCCGGTACCGCCATGACGTCTTTATTCATGGCTTTAAAAGAATCCACGATCAGATGTCCGGTGTTTTCCTCATAAGCGCCGTCGATCTCTTCTTTGGTCAGGCAGCGGACACAGGGAATCTCTCCGTACATATAGTCCGCGTGCGTCGTTCCGTAGCACGGAATGCTTCTGCCCGCCTGCGCCCAGCTGGTAGCGTAGGAAGAATGGGTGTGTACGATGCCCCCGATTTCAGGAAACGCCTTGTAAAGCTCCAGGTGGGTAGGCGTATCGGAAGAAGGCTTGTAGTGCCCTTCTACTTTATTGCCGTTTAAATCCATAACTACCATATCTTCCGCGGTCATAGTCTCATAGTCCACGCCGCTGGGTTTGATAATAAACAGCCCGCTTTCCCGGTCGATCGCGCTGACATTTCCCCAGGTAAAGGTCACCAGACCGTATTTGGGAAGCAGCATATTTGCTTCAAATACTTTCTGTTTTAATTCTTCTAACATACTCTTTGCTCCTTATAGTTACGAAAATTTTAAATCTTATCTGTAAGCGATCGCATTCCATCTTAATTCATTCTTGAAATCGCGTATGGTGGTATTATTGTCAATTACTACGCTTTCAATACCCATGGCTGCTGCCCAGTCAACCATCTGTTCCACGGACAAATCATAGGAGAATGCAGAATGGTGCGCGCCGCCTGCCAGAATCCAGCTCTCCGTACCTACCGCCAGGTTCGGCTGCGGGGTCCAGAACGCAGTTGCCACCGGAAGTTTCGGCATGGGCTGTTCTACTTTCTTGCAGTCTACCGCATTGATGATCAGACGGAAACGGTTTCCCAGATCTACTAAAGAGGTAGCCACTGCCGGTCCTGTCTTGGAAGTAAATACCAGACGCGCCGGGTCTTCTCTGTTGCCCATGGTAAGAGGCTGCACTTTGATGGAAATCGGTCCCTCTGAAATGCTGGGGCATACTTCCAGCATATGGGACTGTAAAATGCCTTCTTTGCCCGGAACCAGGTTGTAAGTATAGTCTTCCATGAAAGAAGTTCCCTTTGCTCCCTCTTTGCCTTCGGTCATGATCTTCATCAGACGTACCATAGCCGCGGTCTTCCAGTCGCCTTCTGCGCCAAAGCCATAGCCTTTTTCCATCAGTCTCTGGATCGCAAGTCCCGGAAG
>DKWR01000033.1 GCA_002491825.1 Ruminococcaceae bacterium UBA7147 | reverse complement strand
TATTCATTTGCAACAGCCCCTTTTGTTTTTATGTATTACGATTAATATGACTGCAATTTTGCGATTGCCTCTGCGGCGTTCTCGGCTTTGAAAACAGCCGTTCCTGCAACGCACACGTCAATTCCTGCGTTTGCCGCCTGCTCAATTGTAGCTTCTCCGATTCCGCCGTCAGCCTCAACCAGCATTTCAATACCACGTCTTTTGCATTCGTCTTTGATTTCCTTAACCTTCGGGAGCATATCAGCCATAAAGCTCTGACCGCCGAAACCCGGTTCAACCGTCATAACAAGCACGAGGTCGATTTTGTCAAGGTAGGGGAAAACTGCACTCGCAGGAGTGTTCGGCTTTATTACAAGTCCGGTTTTTACACCACGGCTCCTGATTTTGTCAATCGTCTTGTCAATGTCGGAATCACACTCTACGTGAAAGGTGATGATGTCTGCCCCTGCGTCTGCAAAATCATCGGCATATTTCAGCGGGTCGCTAATCATAAGATGAACATCAAACGGCTTGTCGGTGTATTTCCTAACTGTTTTAATCACGGGTGCACCGAAGGTTATGTTTGGCACAAAGTGACCGTCCATAACGTCAAGGTGCATCCAGTCTGCGCCAGCCTTATCCATTCTTACGATTTCTTCACCCATTTTTGAAAAGTCACACGATAGAAGTGACGGTGCAATTTTCATTTTAAACATCCTTTCATTGTGCGGTACAATAGCATTGATAAAAGTGATTGCGTTTGATAAGAATTACGGACACGGCACGCCGTGTCCCTCCGACGGTACTCGGCCTACGGTTTTTGAATTGCGGGTGCTACGATTGCGGCGAGTCCCCAAAACAGTGCGTAAATCAGCACTTCAAGCGAACCCATTACGCCCACTCCTGCATAAAGTGAAAGCGTTGATGCGAGCAGAATTCCGATAATAACTGCAATAAGCTGAATTACTATTGCAAGGGAAATGTTGTGCTTAATCTTAACGCTTCCCGACACTGCACGTGCAAGAGATGAAACCTTGCCGCCCGTAATGAGATATGACCTTGAGCTGTCTTCAACAGTACCCTGTGCCTCTTTAAGCACGTTGCCCAGTCCTGTCGGAAGCACCTTTATACTTCGGTAGAACAGGTTGTAAAGCTCTGCAATAAGGTCGTTTGTGATGTTGTAGTCGGTTGTCCTGATAAGAAAGCTGATTCCGTTTGTTTCGGCACGCTGAAGCTCGGATTTAAGCTCGGAATCAGCGTGATACCTCGTTACAAACATAGCAACAAGCCTGCCGGCACGTGAGAGGTATGTTACCTGTCTGCCCTTTGAGGTGTACTTTTCCTCATATTCAATGCGTGGAGTTTCAACGCTGTATTTTTCCATAAGCTTGCGAGAGCCGACAAGGATTCTTTCGCTGTTAATCCAGCCGACAAGTCCTATTTCGTCTTCGTAAAGCACACTTTCAACCTCGGGCAGAGTTTCGTTTGTTTCCGCAACAACCGAGTCAAATGCGTTTGCAATCGGGTTTTGCGCCTCTTTTAAAATTGCAATTCCGCAGAGAAGCGACTCGTCAACATTGTAGTCCTCGTAGGTTTTGATTCCCTCAAGCTCAATTGAGTTGGCAGGGAAAAGCTCGTTTGAGTCAATCATAATTGCGGTGCTGTCGCAGAACTGCTTGATTGACGGATAACCCGACAGCATTCCTCCGAACGACAGGAGCTTTTTGCAGAGCTTTCTGACGGGAAAATTAACTGCAAGCAATGTTGAAACGGGGATTGCAACAGCAGTCATAAGCGCAAAAGCGTTGATAGCGTCGGCAAACGAAACCTTAACAATGCCGTAAATCAAAGTAATAATTATTGCGGTAATAGTCGTAATCGGCGCAAGCTTTGACGCTAAATCCTCGCTCGGGTCGGGAGCGTAGGAAATTTTAAGAAAGTTTGAAGGGAATTTTGTCTTGTGCTGATAGGCAATAAGCGTCTTTTCCGAGGCAGTTCCGCTAAGCATCTGATTTGCAACGGATTCATTGTTGTAAATTTTAGCGGCGTATTTCTGACCTTTTGAGGTGATGAACCTGAAATTATCCTTAACACGCAATACCATAAGCAGCTTTCCGAAATTGTTTGCAAAGAAAGCCAGCAGAACAATTACGCAGTAGTAGTTTATGTTAAAGGCGTTCATATCGCCGATGCAGAAGAACGAAACGACAGTCTGTATAATTGCCGCCACTCCTCCTACGGCAACGGCGGTGTCGGAATTTCCCTTGAATTTAATAAGCGGAGTAAGTCCGCTGAGCATTGCAACACGGTTGATAAAGAGCGAAAATCCTACCAAGAGGAAATTTAAAATTGCGTATGCTGCCGGTGCAAAGGAAATTGCAGAGCAGATAGCCTGCGGAAACAGTCTTGTAACAACGGTAAGTATAATCGAAAGTGCGGCTATAATGCCAGAAATCAGACTGCGTACACACAGCTTTTTGATGTTAAGATTAAGCTCGTAGAGAATACTCTTTTCATCATCTTCACCTGTGTAATCCTCAACAGGCTTTGCTTTTTCTTTAGGCGTGTCGTCATCGTCGGACTCGTCCTTTGAGAAAAAGCCGACTAATGCCGACAGAATTTTCTCCTGCGGTGAACGAGTGTCACCGTTTTCCTCCTGCTCGTCCTCTTCTTCAATTTTCGGTTCGGGACGGATAACGTGAGCGATTACAGAGGGGTTTTTCGAGCGTATATATTCCTCGTATTCGTTTTCAACAACCTCGGAAAATCGCCCTGCCTTGACGTTGAGAATTTCTCTCGGCTCATCAGGACGGTAGACGGGAACCTTTGCAACAACCTTTTTAGGCGGCTTTGTACCGCTGTCGTTCTTTATTCCGAAAAGCTGTTCGTACTTGCTTTGTTCGTCATTTTCCTGCTTTTCTGATTCCTCGTCCTCAAGCTCAATGTCGATTGAATTTATGCTTTCAATGTGAGTGTCATCCTTGAACTGGTCAACCTCGCCGAGCACCTCGCCCGAAAAGCTTGTGTTTTCATCGTATTCGGGGGTAAGGGTTACTATCTTGTTTTCCTCGGCTTCGGCTTTTGCGGCGGCTTCCTTTGCTTCCTGCTCAGCCTTTTTTCTTGCCTCTTCGACTTTCTTTTCAGCCTCTGCCTGAGCTTCCTCGGGAGTTTTAACGTCCTCATTACTGCCGTCCATCATAAGCGAAGCCTGCATTGTTGCGGCTGTTTTTTCGCCGACAATTGTGTTTGTCGTATCAACTTCATCAAGCGGATTTTTATTTTTCAGCCTTGGCTTTTTATCTGCATTGCTGAAGATTTCAGCCATTTTCGGCTTTGCACGGTATTTCTGCGCAGTCTGTTCCATTTTTTCCTGGTCTGCAAGATAGTGAGTTTCTTCAAGTATGCTTTCTATTTCAAGCTCTCTGAGCAGATCCTGCTGTTTATCCTGTCCTGACAAGAATAACACTCCTTCCGTAAAATGTATCTTACTGCCTGTCCGTAAATTTATCTATTGTCCATTGCGCTGTACATCAGTATTCCTGCGGCAACGGACGCATTAAGCGAATTGATTTTGCCTTTCATCGGGAGAGAAACAATAACATCGCACTTTTCCCTTACAAGGCGTGAAATTCCCTTGCCCTCGTTGCCGATAACAATTGCACACGCACCCGAAAAGTCGCATTTTCTGTAGTCGGTACCATCCATATCTGCACCGTAAACCCATACGCCACGCTCTTTAAGCTCGTCAAGCAGACTTGCAATGTTTGTCACCCTTGCAACACGCATATATTCAACTGCACCTGCGGAAGCCTTGCCAACAGTGTAGCTGAGGCTTGCACTGCGGCGCTTGGGAACAATTACGCCGTGAACTCCTGCACATTCGGCGGTACGGATTATTGCGCCGAGGTTGTGCGGATCCTCAAGTTCGTCAAGCACAACGATGAACGGAGCTTCATTAAGGCTTTCGGCGTATTCAAAAATTTCTTCAACTGTCGAATATTCTTTGACAGCGGCGAATGCAATAATTCCCTGATGGTTTGTGTTGCCCGTTATATAGTCGAGCTTTGTGCGGTCAACCTCTTTTATCGGGATTTGCTTCTGCTTTGCCTTTGCAAGAATCCCTACAACCGCACCGCTTTTTTCGCCCCTTGCGACAAGTATTTTATCAATCGGTCTGTTACTTCTGACAGCCTCACTTACGGGATTTCTGCCCGAAATAACGTCGGATTTAACTTCATTGTTTTTTTCAGTCATTTCATACCTCAATGAGAAAGTTTATTTAATTACTATATTATAACATAAAATTTAAAAATAATATATACTTATCCGAAAAATAATGTCTAAACATAATACATAGCGTCAAGCACAATTGCGCCTGCGTCTATGTTTTTGGGAATTATTCCGTAAAGCGATGTTGCTCTGTCCTTAAAAATATACATTTTCGGCGGAAACGGTGTAAGACTGAAATAAAAAGCCAGAAACAGCATCAGCATAAAAAACGCAGGAAGAAACAGGTTTTCAAGCTCAAATTTTGAAAAAATCAGCTTGTAAGACAGAAACAGCGACGTGCTTATACAGAAAATTGCCGAAGTGAAATTGATAAGAAAATCGTTTTCAAAGCCGAGCAGAGAAAAAATTAGATTGAGAATAATGTAGGAAATTCCGAGATAATAAAGTGAAATTACCTTTGAGGCAACAATTTTTCTGAACAGCGAATGGATACAAAGCAGTTCAATCATTCCCCACATTACATAGGGAAAAAGCAGAGTTTTTGCAGTTTCCCAGATGCTGTCGTTTACCGAACCGAACAGCACTCCGATAAGCCCTCTGTTGCTGATTGAATAGAGATTCTGCATAAATACCGACATAATGAGTATAAAGAAGATACCGCTTATTTCAAGCTTCATTAGTGTTTTTTGCATAATGCACCTCGATTTTAATATATGATAGACTGAATAACTGCAATTAATGAGTTGTGTGGTAAAATCGGAAAAAGAAATATACAAATGGTATATTTCTTTTCTTTCAACAAAAATGTTGAAAACTATGTTGAAAGTGTTAATAAGGCGTGGAGAGAGCATTGAAATTTACAAGAATTTTACAGACTTATTATAAAAAGTCGGAAATTTGAGGTTTTCCACAACAAAAAGCTTATTAAAATAATATCAATAATGTTTTACAAATTGTATAAAAAGTCTGTCAATTGAAAAATTTAGCAAATTTCAAGAACTTATTTCAATTTTTTACTTTATCAGCTCATTCCGAAGTAAAGCCTTACCGTAAGAACGCTCATAACCGCCGCCGTAATGTCTGCGATTATTGCGGCAAAAAGCGTGTGGCGGATTTTCTTGACCTTAATGCAACCGAAGTACATTGCAATTGCGTAGAACGTGGTTTCGCTTGAGCCTGCAAGAACAGAGGCAACTCTGCCTGCAAAGCTGTCGGGACCGCACTGTTCATAAAGTGAAGTCAGAAGCGCAGTTGAGCCGCTTCCCGAAACAGGGCGCAAAAGCACCATAGGCACAATTTCTTTCGGAAAGCCGAGGTAATCGGCAACAGGCTCAATAAAATTGCAGATTGCGTCAATTGCTCCGCTTGAACGCAGTAAATCTACGGCGAATACAAGTCCGATGATTGTAGGCGCAATTGAATACAAAATCTGCATTCCCTCTCTTGCACCCTTGAGAAAAATATCAAATACGGGAACTCTTTTGATTAGCCCGAAAACTACAATAATGCAGGCAAAGGCAGGCATAACAAATTCCATTGCTTATCTCTCTTTTCTTTTAACGGAGTTGAGCGTGCAGGCGCAAATCAAAGCGGCGGCAAGTGCGCAGGCTGATGAAATCCATACGGGAACTATAATTTCAAACGGCGCACTGCTACCGTAGGATTGGCGCAGAGAGGCAAGCGTTGTGGGCAAAAGCTGGAGAGATGCGGTGTTCATAACAACAAAAACTACCATTTCATTACTCGCAGTATTGCTTTTGTTGTTAAGCGTATGTAACTGCTCCATTGCTTTTAGTCCGAACGGAGTAGCGGCGTTGCCAAGTCCGAGCAGATTTGCGCTTATGTTCATTGAAATGCTTTTAAAAGCGTCGCTGTTTTTGTCAAGATTCGGAAACAGCGGACGCAAAAGCGGAGAAAAGATTTTTGCAAAAACAGAAGTCAGTCCGCTTTCAACGGCAATCTTCATAATTCCTGTCCAAAGACAGATTATGCCTGCCATTGTAATAATTAACCCGATTGACGACGCACCGCTGTCGACAAGCGCTTTCGACAAATCCTCTGTGTTTCCGAGAAAAACCGAGCATAAAACACTTATTATTACAAGTCCGCTCCATACATAATTCAGCATATAAACTCCTCTTTTGACAGGTTGTGACCAAATATTTAAAGATTACAAAGTTTACAAAATTGTTTACAATAAAAATGACGGTAATTATTGACAAAATAGGTAATAAATGGTAAAATATATACAAATAATGTGAACAGGATGGGGTATATGATTTACACAAATTTCAGAGAAATTGACAAAGCAGGTCGAATCGTAATTTCAAAGGATATAAGAAAGCACCTCAATATTAATGCAGGCGACATTCTTCATATTGAAGCCGACGATAACTGCATCTTCATCAGAAAAGCAGAAAGCAAATGCGTGTTCTGCAACTCACTTGAAAGCCTTAAAGAATTTCAGGGAAAGCATATTTGTGCCTCCTGCCTTGAAAAGATTAAGGCTTGAATTGCTATACTATATATAGTAAAAACCGACTGCAAATATGTATAATTCATAGTGTTGCAATAAAAACAGGGGTGACGTTCGGGTGAAGCTTTTTCTTGCAGATATAAGTGGTATTGACTTGGAATATGCACAATTGCTTGATAAAGAACGCAGAGAAAGGGCAGAGCGATACAGGCTTGTTGACGATAAAAAGCGCTGTATTCTTGCAGGACTTATGACAAGGCGTTTTCTCGGCAACGCAGAAATCCTCAAAAACGAGTACGGAAAGCCTTTTTTGTCTGACGGACGTTTCTTTAATATTTCACACAGCGGAAATTATGTGCTTTTTGCTCTTTCCGACAGCGAAATCGGCTGTGATATTGAACAATTCCACTATGTAAACGCAGTAAGAACAGGGAAAACGGTTTTTAACGATGATGAGATGATTCTGCTTTTGGCTGGTGCCGACAGGCTCGGTACATTTTTTAATTTGTGGACAAAAAAAGAAAGCCTGCTCAAATGTATGGGCGAGGGCTTTCACAGAAGTGCAAAGTCGGTTGACGTTTGTTCTGATATTTTTGAAGATAAAGGCAAAAGCTATTTTATGAAAACTTGGAATTTTTCCGATTACACAGTTTCCGTTTGCTCCGAAGAAAATGGTTTTCCGAAATTGATTGAGTTTATCGGGACAGAGGAGCTTTTGTTTCAATAAAGAGAAAAGGTCGGGTGCCAAACGGCAAACCCGACCTTAATTTGTTTTTCTAAAATTATGAGTTAGATTCGATGTAGGAAACGAGAGCGCCTACAGTCTTGATGTTTTCAATTTCCTCATCGGGAACTTCAACATCAAACTCATCCTCAATTGACATAAGTAAATCTACAACGTCAAGTGAGTCAGCACCGAGGTCTTCCTGCAAATCTGTATCTGCAGTAATCTTATCCTCTTCAACGTCAAACTGCTCGGCAAGGATTGCCTTAACTTTCTCTAATACCATTAGTAATTCCTCCCATTAAAAATTATTACGTGCTTTTGTTTCTAATTATGGACAAAAGCACATATTTTATGCTACAATGGTGTGAAAGCAAATTTTGGTTTGCTCTACTTCAATAATATTATTGATAAATTGCCGCTTTGTCAATATCTATTTTGAAATTTATAAAAAAATTCTTAAATTTGCATAAATAATTCTTACTGTTATGAAATTTGCATAGGTAAAAATATGAAATTCGGAGGAAAAGTTATGAGTATTAAAAAATTTGCAGTAATCGGTCATCCAATCGGACACACAATGTCGCCGTTTATACATAACAGACTTTTTAAACTTTCGGGAATTGAAGCGGAATATACAAAGCTTGATATTGCTCCCGAGAACCTCGATGACGAGTATAAAAATGTGCTGTCAAAGCTTGACGGCTACAACATTACAATTCCTCATAAGCAGAATATTATTCCGCTGATTGATGAAATTGACGGAAAAGCGAAAATGTACGGCAGTGTAAACACCGTAGCAAATATTGACGGAGTTGCAAAGGGCTACACAACCGACCCCGACGGATTCTTAAAGGCACTTGATGCGGCTGGGATTGTCCTTGACGGACGTGTTGTAATTCTCGGCTGTGGCGGCGTTGCACGCACAATGGCTTATGAGGTTGTGCTTAAGGGACTTCCCCTGCTTTTTGCAGTTAGAAAAGAGGACGTTGAGATTGCAAAATCACTTTGCAGTGAAATTGAGAACACCGTCAAAGGCGCAAAGGTAAGCTTCTGCCTTATTGACGAGCTTGAGGGTGATATAGACGTGCTTGTAAACGCAACACCGCTCGGAATGTTTCCGAAGGTAGACGTTCAGCCTGTTTCGGATTCGGTTATCAACAGGTGCGCAAGCGTATTTGACGCAGTTTACAATCCGCTTGAAACGGTGCTTATCAAAAAGGCACTTGCAAACGGTGCAAAGGCAGTCGGCGGAATGTCAATGCTTGTATGGCAGGCGGTAGTAGCTCACGAAAAATGGGACGGCTCGGTTTATGATAAGGATGATATTGCAAAGCTATGCATTGATTCGGCAGAGGAGCTTAAAAACAGATAACAGGGGTAGAAGATGAATAATATAGTATTGTGCGGTTTTATGGGATGCGGAAAGTCAACCGTCGGCAGAAATATTGCACGTAAAACAGGCAAAAAATTTCTTGATATGGACTCATATATTGAGAAAAAGGCGGGAATGACCGTTTCGGAAATTTTCGATAAATACGGTGAAAGCGGATTCCGTGATATGGAGTACGAGGCTTGCAAAGAACTTTCTGAGATGAAAGACCTGATAATAGCCTCGGGCGGCGGAGCGTTTACGTTTGAGCGTAACGTCAAAGTCTTTAAGGGCAAGGATACAATTGTACTTCTTGACGTGCCGCTGGGTGTTATAAAGTACAGACTTCGCAACGACAAAACAAGACCTCTTTTGCAAAGACCTGACAGGGACAAAGCAATGCAGGAGCTGTACGACAAACGACTTCCGCTTTACAAAAGTGCCGCCGATGTTGTAGTTTCAGGCAGGAATACTCCGATTAAAACTGCATTTGCGGTAATTGACGCGGTGAATCTTAAGTAACCACTGATTAAATCACGTCTAAAGACTGTTCGCACATTTTGCTTGCATATTTTCCGCCGTATTACCCCAAATTTTGTACAATCTGACGAAAAATCTGTCGGCGCAACATGCACGAACGATTTATTCAGTGCTTACTTAACGAAAAATAAAATAACTATTGATTATAGCGCTTTAAAGTGGTAAAATATACTATTATCAAGAAAAATAATCGAAAGGGATAGGATATATATGATTATAGTTTTAAAGCCGTCAACCTCTGACGAACAGTTAATGAAATTCACAAATATGCTCAAGGACTCCTACGGCGTTAAGGTAAACAAGTGGGACGGTGTGCAATCAACCGTTCTCGGACTTATCGGCGACACCACAAAGGTTGACATTGAGTATATAGACGCACAGGACATTGTTGAAAGTGTAAAGCGTGTTCAGGAGCCGTATAAAAAGGCGAACAGGAAGTTCCACCCCGACAATACGGCGATTAAGATAAACGATAACGTGACAATCGGCGACGGAAGCCTGCATATTATGGCAGGCCCCTGCTCGGTTGAAAGCGAACAGCAGATTGTTCAGATTGCAAAGGACGTCAAAGCCTCGGGTGCAACACTTCTTCGTGGCGGTGCTTTCAAGCCTCGTACATCTCCCTATGCTTTTCAGGGACTGAAAGCCGAGGGACTTGATTTGCTCAAAATTGCAAGAAAAGAAACAGGACTTCCCATTGTCACGGAAATTATGCGTGCGTCGCACATTGATATGTTCGAAAACGTCGATATTATTCAGGTCGGCGCAAGAAATATGCAGAACTTCGAGCTTTTAAAGGAGCTCGGCAAAATCGACAAGCCTATTCTTTTAAAGCGCGGTCTTTCGGCTACAATTGAGGAGTGGCTTATGAGCGCCGAGTATATTATGGCCGGCGGCAACGACAAGGTAATCCTCTGTGAAAGAGGTATCCGCACCTACGAAACCTTTACAAGAAATACGCTTGACATTTCCGCAATTCCGATAATCAAGCGACTTTCACACCTGCCGGTTGTTGTTGACCCCAGTCACGCCGCAGGAAAATCGTGGCTTGTTGAGCCGCTTGCAATGGCTGCCGTAGCCGCAGGAGCAGACGGACTTATTATCGAGGTGCACAACGACCCACCTCACGCTCTTTCAGACGGTGCACAGTCGCTCACACCCGAGCAGTTTGACGGAGTTGCAAAGAAGGTTTTTGCACTGAAAAATGCACTCAATACAGAAGTTTAATTTTCATTGGAGGAATCCCTGATGAACATAGCCGTAATCGGACTCGGAATAATCGGAGGAAGCTTTTGCAAGGCTATAAAGAAGTATACCGACCACTATGTAATCGGAATCAACCGTACGCCCGAAACAGCGCAAAAGGCACTTGCTGTCGGTGCGATTGACGAAGTCGGAACGCAGGAAAGCCTTGGAAAAGCCGACCTTGTTATCCTTGCAATGTATCCGCAGGCTGATATTGAATATATTGAGAAAAACGGAAGCTACATCAAAAAAGGTGCAATTGTCACAGATGCGTCTGGTATAAAAAGTGCAATCTGCCCACAGCTTAAGGAACTTGCACAAAAATACGGATTTGTTTTTGTGGGAAGTCACCCGATGGCAGGCAAGGAGAAAAACGGCTTTGACGTTTCCGACTCCGAGCTTTACAAAGGCGCAAGCTTTATAATAACTCCCTGCGGTGCAGAGCAGAGGTGTGTTGATTTGCTCGCCGATTTTGCAAAATCAATCGGCTTTGGAATAATAAAAATCACAACTCCCGAAGAGCACGACCGTATGATAGCGTTTACCTCACAGCTTCCGCACGTGCTTGCGTGTGCCTATGTGTTAAGCCCTTGCTGTCCTAATCACAAGGGCTTTTCGGCAGGAAGCTACCGTGATGTGTCACGTGTTGCAAATATAAATTCAAAGCTCTGGAGCGAGCTTTTTCTTGAAAACAAAGAGCCGCTTGTAAAGGAGCTTGACATTCTGGTTGAGAACATAACTAATATTTCCAATGCAATAAAATCGGAAAATAAAGAAGAGCTTACCAAGCTCCTTGAACAGGGACACAAGGTAAAAGAATCGCTCGGAGAATAATATAAATTTAATTCGGAATGCGTAATTCGGAATTATTATTTTCGATTAAGTGTAGGGAACAGTCTTGACTGTTCCGAAACCAATAGAAGTGGTTTTATTTAATCGGAACGGTCAAGACCGTTCCCTACTTTTGAGATTTATTATCGTATAAACGGGGTAAAGGAGAAAATTCGATGAGAACAGTTCACGTTGAAACAGGCAAACCCTATGATATTTTCATTGAAAGAGGAGTAATTGATAACTGCGGTGAGTACATCCGTAAGCTATCAATTGCCGAAAAAGTCACGGTAATTACAGACTCAAACATTGCTCCGCACTACCAGTGGAGGGTACTCAATTCGCTTGAAAAAGAGGGGTTTGAGGTTAAAACCCATATTTTCAAGGCAGGCGAGGAGTCGAAAAACCTTGATACAATCGCTGAAATGTACAACACTCTTGCCGGCTTTCGAATGACAAGAAAGGATATTGTCCTTGCTCTCGGAGGAGGAGTTACAGGCGATATGGCGGGCTTTGTGGCGGCTACATATTTAAGGGGAATCGACTTTATTCAGGTTCCCACCTCGTTGCTTGCACAGGTTGACTCGTCTGTCGGCGGTAAAACAGGCGTTGATTTGTCGCAGGGAAAAAATCTTGTCGGTGCTTTTCATCAGCCTATAGCAGTCCTGATTGACCCTGACACACTCGACACCCTGCCCGACGCATACGTTTGCGACGGTATGGCAGAGGTCATCAAGTATGGTTGTATCAAGGACGCAGATTTCTTTGAAAATCTTGCAACTGAAAATGCACTTGACCATATTGAGGACGTAATTGAAACGTGCGTTTCAATCAAGCGTGACGTTGTAAGCCGTGACGAGCGTGAGGCAGGCGAGAGAATGTTGCTCAATTTCGGACACACTCTCGGACACGCAATTGAAAAAATCTACGATTTCAAGGGCATTTCTCACGGAATGGCTGTTGCAATCGGTATGGTGCTGATTGCAAAGGCAGGCGAAAAAGAAGGACTCACCGAACAGGGTACGGCAGGAAAAATTGCCGACCTCTGCCTGAAATACGGCTTGCCCACAACCGATAATGCAACCTTTGAAGAAATGGCTGACGCTGCCGCAGGCGACAAGAAAACCTCGGGCAGTTCAATTAACCTTGTTCTGCTGGGTAAAATTGGCGAAAGCTTTACAAAGAAAATCAAGCTTGACGAGCTTTTAGAATTTATCAAAGCTTGATTCAATTCGGAATTATTAATTCTTATTCAATTAAAGTTATAATAGAATTTCACTCTTTATTTTTTTGAGGAAAATTATGTCAATTGTAAAATATCTACCTTTCACACCAAGCGGAAGCGTTACCGCTCCGCCGTCAAAGAGCGACGTTCACCGTGCAATAATCTGTGCGGCTCTTTCAAAGGGAGTCAGCACTATTTCGCCTGTTGCTCTGTCAAATGACATCAAGGCGACAATCGGCTGTATTGAAGCGCTCGGTGCGAAAACTCATATTGAAAACGATGTCCTGACCGTCGACGGAACAGAGCTTTTTTCAAATAAAACTGCAACTCTCGACTGCGGCGAAAGCGGCAGTACTCTGCGTTTTTTCATACCCGTAGCGGCTGTCGGAGAAGTAAACGCAACCTTTAGCGGCAGCGGCAGACTTCCACAGCGACCAATAGGAATTTTTACGGATTTACTTCCGAATTTCGGCGTGAATTGTCAGACCGAGGGCGGACTTCCGCTTAAAATCAGCGGCAAGCTCCAAAGCGGTATTTATAAAATTCCGGGCAATGTAAGCTCCCAATTTATAACAGGCTTGCTTTTTGCGCTCCCACTGCTTGAAAATGACAGCGATATTGTGCTGACCTCTCCGATTGAGAGCGTTGGCTACATTAATATGACAATATACACAATGTCAAAATTCGGCGTTGAAATCGAAACAACCGATTTCGGCTGGCACATAAAAGGAAACCAGAGCTACAAGCCGTGCAGCTATACTACGGACGGCGACTGGTCGCAGGCGGCTTTCTTTATGGTCAGCGGTGCAATAAACGGAAGTATTACAGTAAACGGCGTGAATCGTGATTCTGCGCAGGGCGACAGGAAAATCGCCGATCTTATCTCGCAATTCGGCGCAGAGGTTTTGCAGACTGACACAAGCGTTACAGTGAATAGCAGAAAAATGCACGCAATTACAATTGATGCGTCACAGATTCCCGACCTTGTTCCCGTTCTTGCAGTTTGTGCGACTTTCGCCGACGGCATAACGAAAATTATCAACGCACAGCGACTTCGCATAAAGGAAAGCGACAGGCTAAAAACAACGGCAAATCTGATAAATAATCTCGGCGGAAATGTCAAAGAGCTTTCCGACGGACTTGAAATTACGGGAGTAAATAAGCTCTCGGGCGGCAGTGCAGACGGATGTAACGACCACAGAATTGTTATGTCAGCTGCAGTTTGCGCCGCAGGACTTGACGGTGAAATTGAATGTAGTGACGCTTTGAGCATAAACAAAAGCTACCCTGAATTTTTCAACGATTATAACAGCATAGGAGGAAAGGCAAATGTCCTCGACATACGGTAATAAAATCAAAATATCGGTATTCGGCGAAAGTCACGGCAACGGAATCGGCGTTGTTATTGACGGACTTCCCGCAGGAGTAAAAATAGATATGGACAGCGTGCTTGTTCAGATGTCACGCCGTGCACCCGGCAAGGACAGAACTGCCACCCCCCGCAAGGAGAGCGACTTGCCGAAGGTGCTTTCGGGTATGCTCGGCGATACTCTGACAGGCGCACCCCTCTGTGCCGTTATTGAAAATACTAACACACGAAGCGGCGATTACGGCAATCTGCTTTCCTGTCCTCGTCCCGGTCACAGCGACTATACAGCCTTTGTAAAATACAACGGCGCAAATGATATTCGCGGCGGAGGACATTTTTCGGGCAGAATTACGGCTCCGATAGTTTTTGCAGGCTCAATTTGCAGACAAATTCTATCTCAAAAAGGCATTAAAATTGCGGCGCATATAAATAGTATAGGAAATGTAGCTGATGAACCGTTCAATCCTGTCAGCATTGATGACGCTTTGATAGACAGGCTTAATGAATCAAGCTTTGCTCTCATTGATAATTCTGTAGAAGAAAAAATGCGCAGTGTAGTTGAAGATGCAAGAATGAGCCTTGACAGCGTCGGCGGTACAATTGAATGTGCCGTAACAGGCATAGAGGCAGGACTCGGTGAGCCGATGTTTGACGGCGTTGAGGGCGTGATTGCAAAAGCGGTTTTCGGCGTTCCTGCAATTAAGGGAATTGAGTTCGGCAAGGGCTTTGAGCTTTCAAAATTGAGAGGTTCACAGTCGAACGATCCGTTCAGATACAAGGATGGAAAAATCGTTACCGAAACCAACAACTGCGGCGGAATCCTCGGAGGAATTACAAACGGTATGCCGATAATTTTCAGAGCCGCAGTAAAGCCTACCCCCTCAATTGCCCAAAAGCAGAAGTCGGTTGATTTGCAGAAAAAAGAAAACACCGAGCTTGAGGTGCACGGCAGACACGACCCTTGCATAGTGCCTCGTGCTGTTCCCGTAATCGAAGCGGTAACGGCGATTGCGATTGCTAATTTAATGTAAAGGAAAGTTGCAGATGAAGGATTTATCTGAAATCAGAGTTGAAATAGATAAAATCGACAGCGAGCTTATAGAGCTTTTTAAAAAAAGAATGGACTGCGCAAAGGCAGTCGGATTATATAAAAAGGAAAACAACATTCCTGTTCTCAATCAGAACAGGGAGAATGAAATACTTGATAATGTAGGGGAAAGGGGCGGAGAGTACGGCTCTCACGCAAGACTTTTGTTTTCTAATATAATGGAGCTTTCAAGAGCGCTACAGCACAACATAGTCGGCAGCGGCAGAAAACTCCGTGCCGATATATTAAATGCGTCCTCAAAAATGCAGACTGAAAATGTAAAGGTCGGCTATCAGGGAATAAAGGGTGCAAACGGTCACGAAGCAACGCTCAAGCTGTTCCCAAACAGTGAAGCTGTAAATTATAAAACATTCGCTGATGTTTTTGATGCAGTCGATAAAGGAGAAATTGCCTACGGCGTTCTACCCGTTGAAAATTCAACCGCAGGCTCGGTTTCGGCAGTTTACGATTTGATTTTAAAGCACCGCTTTTATATAGTAAAGGCGCTTGACTTGCCTATTGACTATTGCCTTGCAGGACTCAAGCAGTCGGATTTTTCTGACATTGAAAAGGTTTGGTCGCATCCGCAGTCGCTTTCGCAGTGCGCAAATTACATTGCAAAGCATAATTTCGATTCAACTCCGTTTGAAAATACAGCCGTAGCCGCCAGAGAAGCTGCAAAAGAAAAAAGGCTCAACGTAGCGGCAATCTGTTCCTACAAAGCGGCAGAGGAATACGGTCTTAAAATCCTCGACAACCATTTGCAGGACGATAAGGGCAACACAACACGCTTTATCGTTATTTCAAAAACGCTATGTATTCCCGAAAATGCAAACAAAATCAGCCTTTGCTTTTCACTTCCGCACGTTACCGGTTCATTATACGGATTATTGTGCAGATTTAATTCACTCGGACTTAACCTCACAAAGATTGAATCACGCCCAAGAAAAGGCAAAGATTTTGAGTATTTATTCTATCTCGATTTTTCGGGCAGTGTACACAGCGATAACGTAATCGACCTCATAAGTCAGTTAAGCGAAGAAATGCCCGAGTTCAGCTTCCTCGGCAACTATTGTGAGCTTTAATTGAATATTACTTCATAGAGGACACGTCATTTTGTGTCCTTTACTTTATTTCTATAAAAATATTTCATAATAGTGGATAGAATATGTATCAAAAGTAAAATAACCGGAAAAGCAAAAAAATTAGCAAAAAAAGGGTTGCAAAAGGGAGAGAAGTTTGATATAATAACGTACGTT
>DKWR01000074.1:2493-10279 GCA_002491825.1 Ruminococcaceae bacterium UBA7147 | reverse complement strand
CATTTTGCAGGCAAAATGACAGCTCCCCTCAAAAGGGGAGCCTTGGATATAATGGCAAAGTCTTGTTGTATAAATTTTAATTTTTCTGCTTATTATGACTTTTTATACAAGCTGTAACGGCAAAGCAATTACGCTTTGCCGTTTTTTGTGTTATTGTGTTGCAGTTGTGCTTTGTTGAGCTGTTGATGAGCTTTGTTTAGGGCACATTTTGCCGTCAACGTCTGTGTAGTATTCGCCTTTAAGCAGGATTTTTGAAATCGGAACAATCTCATAACCTTTTTCTTTGATACCCTCAATCACCATAGGCAGCGCCTCGGGAGTGTTTTTTGCACCATTGTGCATAAGAATAATACTCCCGTCCTTTAGCTTGCTGACAATGTTTTTTGTAATCTGCTCGGGAGTGGGATCTTTCCAGTCGAGAGAATCAACGTCCCACTGAACACAGTACATATTACAGCCGTTGACCGATTTTACAACGTCGTTGTTATAGTCGCCGTAGGGCGCACGGAACAGGATAGGCATTTTACCGGTAATCTTCTTGATTTTTTCGTTGCAGGACTGAATCTGCCCCGTCATATCCGAAGTGGACATCTGCGTCATATGCGGATGAGTGTCGCTGTGATTTCCCACATCGTGCCCCTTGTCGGCAATTTCCTTTACGCTTTCGGGGTATTTGTCAACCCAGTCTCCGACAAGAAAGAACGTCGTCTTTACCTTGTATTTATCAAGGATTTTAAGTAAATCATCGGTCTGTTCATTGCCCCATGCGGCGTCAAAGGAAAGCGCAACCTGCTTCTTGTCGGTTTCCACATAGTAAATGGGGATTTCACGGGGCGTAGAAGCGGTCTGAACCGCCCTTACAGTTGAAGTTATCGCAATTGCCGCCGTAGCCGCACCTATTAAAAGACAGAATCCTATTGAAACAAGACTGCGCTTCGTAAGAATTAATAAACGCATAAAATCCCCTCCGATACATTGTATGTGATGAAGAAAAATTTTATGATGTTTATTTGGAAATGGCTATCTATTTTAATTTTTAGCCTTTTCATACAACTCATTATGATATATAATAATGATAGAAATAACAAAAACTCGGAGGTGGGGAATTGAAAAAGGTCAAAAATAATGTGTTGTTTCTGTTGTATACCGTCATTCTCGGTGCCATTGTCGGAGCAATTATCTGGGCGTTTATCAGACTGATGAATCTCGGAATTGAGTTTATCTGGGATTTTGCTCCGTCAAAGCTGGATTTTCCGCTTTACACTCTTTGTATATGCCTTGTCGGAGGACTGCTGATAGGTCTTTGGAAAAAGAAATTCGGAGATTACCCCGAGGAACTGAACACAGTTTTGGGCAGAGTGAAAACAACCGGCAGATATTCCTACAACAATGTTTTTTCTACACTCGGCTCGGCACTGTTTCCGCTGATAATAGGAGCAAGCGTAGGCCCCGAGGCAGGACTTACAGGGGTCATAGCCGGACTTTGCACTTGGGTGGGAGATAAGCTTAAGCTGTATTTCAAAGAGGTTGAGGAGCTTACGCAAATCGGACTCAGCGCCACTCTGGGCACAATTTTCCATTCTCCGATGTTCGGCTTTATTGAGCCGATTGAGTCCGACAAAGAAGTTGTTTTACCGAGAACATCAAAAATTGTTCTCTACTTTGCGGCAATTTTAAGCTCGTTTAGCGTGTTTATCCTGCTCGGAAAGCTGTTTGGAGGAAAAACAGGATTAGAGGAGCTTGAAATCGGGAAAATAGAACTTTTGCATTATCTGTACGTAATTCCTCTGACTGCTGTCGGAATTGCGGCAGGTTACCTGTATTTTATTTTCAAAAAGCTCACATTTTCACTTGAAAAGAAATTCAAGAAGTATACTGTTTTAAGAGCAACGGCAGGCGGCTTGCTCCTCGGAATTTCGGGAACAATTCTGCCGCTTACAATGTTTTCTGGAGAGCACCAGATTAGCGAGGTAATGGCTGACGCTGAAACAATCGGCGCTGTTATGCTTATTGCAATTGCTGTTGCAAAGCTGCTTTTGACGAATATCTGCATTGATTCAGGTTTAAAGGGCGGTCACTTTTTCCCGATTATTTTCTGCGGTATCTGCATTGGCTGTGCTATGAGCCTGATATTCGGAATTGATATGGTGTTCTGCGCCGGTGTTGTTACTACTGCGCTTGTCGGTCACACTCTGAAAAAACCGCTTGCAACGGTGTTGCTGTTAATGATTGTTTTTCCGATAAAGCTGATTCCAATTATGCTGTTTGCGGCAATAGCGGCAAAATTCATCGGAACGCCGAAGGCTTTATTAGCAGAATAAAAGAAAACACGGCAGATTCAAAACCTGCCGTGTACAGTGCAAAAATATTATAAAGTATATTATTCAGCAGCTGCTTTTCTCTTTGCGAAGCAATCGCTGCAGTAATAGCTCTTGCCCTCCATAGGCTGGAAAGGAATCTTTGCAGGACCGCCGCATTCAGCACATGTTGTTTCAAAATACTGACGTTCTGCTTTAGCAGCGTTCTTGCGTGCCTGTCTGCATTCCTTGCAACGCTGCGGCTCATTTACAAAACCTTTTTCAGCGTAGAATTCCTGCTCGCCTGCGGTGAAAACAAATTCGTTTCCACATTCTTTGCAAATGAGTGTCTTGTCTTCGTACATTGGTTTTTACCTCTCTTTTGGCATAATTAGAATTTCGCCCCGTGCGGAGTTGCACCGCATAAACTATTCAGGACATATTGATATTGCAGATTTTTCTGCGAGCTCTTTGCAGAGCATTGTCAGCTGATTTTTCGGAAATTGACAGCTTTTTGGCAATCTCCTTGTAGCCAAGTCCGTTACCATATAGCATAACAACCTCAAATTCGGTCTTTGAAAGCACGTTTTTCAGCTTATCAAGTACCATTTTAAGGTGTTCACGGCACATCAAAAGCTCCTCGGGAGTCTGCGACAAATCTTCAAGCGTATCGCCCAAATCGTCAAGCTGAACAAGAGCGGACTTCGGAACAGCCTTTTGCGTACTGCTTTTGCGGATTATTGAAATGAACCTGCGTTCAACAACAACCGACATATAGTTTTTAAAGCCCGAGCTTCCGTTTTCATCAAAGGTGCGGCAGGCGTACAAAAGTGCAAGCAGTCCTTCCTGAACAAAATCATTCTGCTCGTAACCCTCTGCGGAATATTTTCGTGCAATAAAGTTGATAGTGTTCAGATAGCGCATTGCAAGCTCGTTAAAAGCATTGTCATCGCCGTTTTTTGAGAGCCTTGCAAGGGTGTTGTCATCGAGTGAATTGTAGGAGTATGTGCTTTCACCCATTTTCTCACCTCTGACAATACTAATCTATTCATTTAATAATATAGTACAAAAAGTTCAGAATGTCAACGGTACGTTTGTATTTTCTGTAAAATTGCATTATTAAGATAATAAATTTTATACAAAATAGATAAGATTTTGTCGAAAAAATGGCGCAACCGTACTTGTAAAACATAATCGAAAATGGTATAATTTTATAAAAGATTTTTAAAAAGGAGCAGGCAAATTATGGTTGTACGGTGCAACAGTTTCGGAATAAACGGAATGGACGGCTACAAGGTTGAAATTGAAG
Organism: Ruminococcaceae bacterium UBA7147; assembly: GCA_002491825.1. GTDB lineage: Bacteria > Bacillota > Clostridia > Oscillospirales > Acutalibacteraceae > Ruminococcoides. The sequence continues at coordinate 6,673 of DKWR01000074.1, read as the reverse complement.
CCTCAATGCAGGGCGGCTTGCCGGGCTTTGATATGGTCGGACTTCCCGATACTGCCGTTCGTGAAAGCCGTGACAGGGTTAAAAGTGCGCTCAAGAACTGCGGCTTTAAGCTTCCGTCATCGCATATTATTTTAAACCTTGCTCCTGCCGACATCAAAAAGGAAGGACCGATTTACGATTTGCCGATTTGCGTAGCACTGTTAAAGCTTACGGGGCAGATTGTAACCGATATTTCCGATTGCGCCTTTATCGGCGAGCTTTCGCTCGGCGGCGAAACGAGGAGTATTAACGGCGTTTTGCCGATGGTGATTAAGGCGAGAGAATGCGGAATAAAGAAAATTTTTGTCCCTGCCGAAAACGTAAGCGAGGCGTCGGTTGTTGACGGAATAGAGGTTTATCCTGTCAGAGAAATAGTACAGCTTAAAAATATTCTCAACGGTCAGGATAGTATGCCTCCTGCAACGCCGAAAGCACATAACACTGAACATACTGAAGGTTTTATTCCCGATTTTTCGCAGGTAAAGGGGCAGTTTGAGGCAAAGCGTGCGCTTGAAATTGCCGCCGCCGGAGGTCACAATATCTTGCTTATCGGTCCTCCCGGCTCGGGAAAGAGTATGCTTGCGAAACGTCTGCCGTCAATTCTGCCCGATATGACGTTTGACGAGATGATTGAAACTACAAAAATCCACTCAATCGCAGGTACACTGCACAGTGACGGACTTGTCGAAACACGTCCTTTCCGATCGCCGCACCACACCGTAACAGCTGTCGGTCTGGGAGGCGGAGGAACAGGCACGATTAAACCGGGCGAGGTTTCGCTTGCACATAACGGCGTACTTTTCCTTGATGAACTGCCCGAATTTTCACGCAACGTGCTTGAGGTTTTAAGACAGCCGATTGAGGATTCGCAGATTACGATTTCACGTTCGGGGCAGAACTGTACATACCCCTGTTCAATTATGGTCGTTGCGGCTATGAATCCATGTCCGTGCGGATATTACGGCGACGGAACTAATCGCTGTACCTGTTCGGACGTAAAAATAAAGCGTTATCTCAACAGAATTTCGGGACCACTGTTGGATCGTTTTGACATACACGTTGAAGTGCCGCCCGTAAAGTTTGACGAGTTGAGAAGCTCTGAAATAACCGAAAGCTCGGCTGAAATTAAAAAGCGAGTTGACGGTGCAAGGAAAATTCAGCGTGAACGCTTTAAGGGCAGTAAGACGCTCTGCAACGCAAAAATCAATGCAGAGCAGTTTGAAAAAGCCTGCATAATTGACAAAGCGGCTGAAATAACCTTGAAGGATGCATTTGAAAGTCTCGGACTTACCGCAAGAGCGTATGACAGAGTTTTAAAGGTTGCAAGAACGATTGCAGATCTTGAGCAGTCGGAGGTAATCCGCTCCGAGCACGTTCTCGAAGCCGTTCAGTACAGAAGTCTTGACCGAAAATACTGGTCGTCAAATTAATTCTTTTAAATTTAATCTTTTTATGGTAGAATAAACTTGCAGATTTCTGCGAGAATAAATAAAAAATTCGGAGGTAAAAATTATGGCTATAACTAAAAATTCAATCATCGGTGACGTTCTCGACAAGCACCCGGAAACAGCAGAGCTTTTCTTCAGCATCGGTATGCACTGCCTCGGTTGTCCTGCATCAAGAGGAGAAACAATCGAAGAGGCTTGTATGGTTCACGGTGCAGACGTTGACGCACTGGTTAACTCACTTAACGAAGCTGTCGGCGAATGAGTACGTCGTCACAGCTTGACAATCGACTAAAGCTCTGCGCAGACTTTGTCCGCAACGGAGCAAAGATTGCTGACATCGGCACAGACCATGCGTATTTACCCGTGTGGCTGTGCCGTATTGGCAGATGCCCCGGCGCAGTTGCCGCCGACATAAATCCCGAGCCGCTTAAACGTGGACAGAGTACGATTATCGAGTCGGGAATGAGCGGAAGGATTGAAACTCGTTTAAGCGACGGACTTAAAGAAATAAAGCCCGATGAAGCCGACGATATTGTAATTGCGGGAATGGGCGGCGAGCTGATTGCAAAAATCCTCTCCGAGTGTTCATTTGCAACCGACAGCTCAAAGCATTTTATTTTACAGCCTATGACAAAGAGCGAATTTCTAATTGACTGGCTGTGCGAAAACGGCTTTAAAATTCTTAAGCAGGACTGCTGTGTTGCGTCGGGAAAGTGCTATACGGTGCTACTTGTAAAATACAGCGGTGAAAAGCACTGCGCCGACGAGCTTTACTGCTACCTCGGCGAGCTTTCGCCGAAAAATAATGAAACGCATCTTCGCTTTATTGAAGGTCATCTTAACAGACTTTCAAAACAAGCTGTCGGAGATGTGCGCTTTGCTGTGCTTGCAGATAAGATACGGGAGAAAATTTATGACAACGATTAATGAAATTATGACTTTCTTTGAAACCTTTGCACCAACCGACAGCGCAATGGATTTTGATAACGTAGGACTTCTTGTCGGCAATAAAAAAGCAACGGTGACAAACGTTCTTGTATCGCTTGACATTACGTGTGAAGTCGTAAATGAGGCGCAAAAGCTCGGCTGTGAGCTGATTATAAGTCACCACCCTGTTATTTTTAATCCGATAAAAAGACTTGATACAAACAGTGTTCCGTATCTTCTTGCAAGGCACGGAATTTCTGCGCTTTGTATGCACACAAACCTCGATTTAAGCGAGGTTTTCGGAGTAAATCTCTGTCTTGCAAATGCAATAGGTGTGAAAAATGCCGTAAAATGCGACAAGGGCGAGTGCCTGTTTATCGGTGAGCTTGAAAAGGAAACCGAGATGAAAGCCTTTGCCGAAAACGTAAAAGCGTCACTTAACTGCAACGGACTGCGCTATACTGACGTTAAAAAATGTGTTAAGAAGGTTGCCGTTTCATCGGGCGCAGGCGGTTCAGAAATCTTTGCAGCGGCAGAAATCGGTGCAGACGTGCTTGTAACGGGCGAGGTTAAGCACCACGAAATTAACGCCGCAAATGAGCTTGGCATAAACATTGTTGATGCAGGACATTTTAAAAGTGAAGATATTGTAATTTTACCGCTGATTAATAAACTTTCGGATAATTTTTCAGACGTTAATTTTACAAAATCGAAAGCATATTCGGATAATATTAAATTTATTTAACCGAATATTCATTTAGCATAAAAAATTTATTGCATAATTTGTAACTATTTGATATAATAATACGATGAATAACAATATGTAGTGGTGCGCCCTTTTGAGGGTGCACAAATGAGGAAATATGAGAATAAGAAAAAAGAAATGGGCAGAGCCCGAGCTTTCCGTCTGCGACTTCTTCGTAAAAAATCCCGAGGAGCATACAGGACAGTGGAAAAAGGCGTTTAAAAAGGAACAGCCGCTCTATCTTGAAATCGGTTGCGGCAAGGGTGGATTTGCAGGCAGACTTGCGCTTGAAAATCCCGACAAAAACATTATTGCTCTCGATATAAAAATTGATATGCTCGGCGTCGGCAGGCGGACAATTGTAAAGCTGTTTGAGGAAAACGGCAAAACGCAGGACGACATTACAAACCTTCTGCTTGTAAATTACAACGTGGAACAGCTTGACAAAATCATCACGGCAGACGATGAAATTGAAAGGCTTTATATTAATTTCTGCAATCCGTGGCCTCGCCTGAAGCATAAAAAACGCAGGCTTACATACTACAAAAAGCTTGAGATGTACAAGAAATTCCTGAAAAAGGACGCTGAAATCCGTTTCAAAACCGACGATGACGAGCTTTTTGATGAAAGTCTGGAGTACTTTGAGCAGAGCGGATATGAGATAACATATCTCACACGTGATTTGCACAACAGCGACGTAAAGGATAACATCGAAACCGAGCACGAAAAAATGTTCTCGGCAGAGGGAATAAAGATAAAATATCTGATTGCAAAGCAGAAAACAATTAACAATTAACAATTTTCATTAACTAAATTATAATTTAGCGTTGGAGTTATATCTAACGTTGACGTAGGGACACGGCGTGCCGTGTCCACACAAAAATTGCAATATAATTTTTGTGAATGGGACGTCTGGGAAGCCGTCCCTTACGGAATTGTTTGTTTTTTCCTATAACTATGGTTTAATCGGTAAAGTTTGATTGCCACTGCGGACACGGCACGCCGTGTCCCTACGACTAAA
>DKWR01000074.1:0-2192 GCA_002491825.1 Ruminococcaceae bacterium UBA7147 | reverse complement strand
CGGCATCCTTGACGTCCCAAAACGACCATTAATTTTTAATTGTAAATTGTTCATTGAAAGGAGGCTGTCGTTTGAAAATTAAAAATGTACTTTCAGCTTTTTTAATTGCCGCATTAATTGCCGTTTCAACAGGCGGATGCAACGTTACAGATTTAGGCTCCGACAGCCTTTTGCGACCGCCTAAAACAATGGGTGACGAAGCCGAGATTGAACAGCTTATTGCCGATACTGCAAAGCACGGCTACACCTTAAAATATCCCAAAAGCGGAAGCTACCGCAGTGCGATTATTATGTCCGACCTTGACGGTGACGGAGTTGACGAGGCTGTTGCCTTTTACCGTGAGGGAGAGGACGTTGCAAGGGTACATATGCTTGTTATGTATTCGGACGAGAATGAGTGGAAATTATCGTCCGACAACATAACCGAAACAACCGACATTGACAGCGTTGATTTTGCCGACGTTTCGGGCAGTGATACGCTTGAAATCCTTGTGGGATATTCCACCTACACACAGAATATAAATCTCCTTTCCTGCTACTCGTATTCCGACGGAAAGACCGAGGAGATCAAGGCAGGGCAGAAGTATTCCGCATTTTACTGTGGCGATTTCAATTCTGATGAAAAAGATGAGGTTATGACGCTTTCGCTTTACACCTCTGAAAACGAGGCTAATGCCGCAATGCTTGAATATAACGAAAAGACAAAGTCGCTCTATTCAAAGGCTGTTGTTGCAATGGATCCGAATGTTATTAAATACAGAAACGTTGTTACCTCCGACATAGGCGGTGCAACGCAGGGAATTTACGTTGACGGAGAATTTGCTACAGGCGAGATTAACACACAAATTATTTATTACAACAAGGAGCTTTCCTTGCTTCGAAATCCTCTTTATAAGGATAAGACAAAGAATTTTACCCAGCGAAACTGCAACGTAATCTGTGCCGATATTGACAATGATTTGTCTGTCGATTTCCCGTCGGTGCAAAAGCTTCCGCATTCCGAAAAGGAGCCTGCCGAAACGGTTGCAGACAAAATAACGTGGAATTCTTTTTCTGCCGAAAATGAGTCTTTTGTACCAAAGTGCAGTATGATTGTAAATTATAGCTTTGGTTTTACAATAAAAATGCCTGACAGCTGGATTGCGGATTCGGTTACGGCGATTAATTCTACAAAAGAAAATTCAACTGCTTTTTATGAGTGGAAGAAATCCGCTCTTGGTAATAAGCTTTTTGAAATAAAGGTCTTTGATTCTGCTGAATGGGAAAAAGGCAGGGACAACGATGAATATACCCTTATTTATAAGGATAACAGATATGCATATGCGTTTATAAATTCAGATATGGACAGTCAGTTTGCAATGACAGACGATGAAATCAAAAAGTCGTTTGCCATTCTTACCGAAACATCTGTCTGATTTCTTGATAATTGGAGGTTTTGTTATGAAGAAAATACTTGTTTGCGAGGACGAGTCTGCAATCCGTGACTTTGTTGTAATCAATCTTACACGTGCAGGCTACGACGTTGTCGAGGCAGACTGCGGAGAAATGGCTTTGCAGAAGTACGACGAAAGCGACGGCGATTTTGACGTTGCAATTCTCGACGTTATGATGCCGGGTATCGACGGCTTTCAGGTTTGCAAGGAACTGAGAAACCGCAACGGCGGAATAGGAATTATTATGCTTTCTGCAAAAACGCAGGAAATGGATAAGGTAACGGGACTTATGCTCGGTGCAGACGACTATGTTACAAAGCCGTTTTCACCCAGCGAACTGCTTGCAAGAGTTGACTCGCTCTACAGACGTGTTGCGCTTGCACAGTCACACTCCGAAAATAACTTTAAAGAGGAACTTAAGTCGGGCGAATTTACGCTTAATCTTCGCAACCGTGCACTGCTCAAAAACGGAAAAATGATTGAGCTTACACAGGTTGAATTTCAGATTATGGAGTACTTCTTCTCAAATCCCGGCGTTGCGCTTGACAGAATCGACATTCTCAACCACGTATGGGGCGACGCTTATGTGGGTGAGGACAAAATCGTTGATGTTAACATCAGACGTTTAAGAATGAAGGTTGAAGACGAGCCGTCAAATCCCAAGCACATTATCACCGTATGGGGACTCGGCTACAAGTGGGATTCAGGCACTAACTGATAAATTATAGTTTGTAATATAAACTATAATTTAGCGTTGGA
>DKWR01000001.1 GCA_002491825.1 Ruminococcaceae bacterium UBA7147 | reverse complement strand
AAAATTGTAGCCCGAATTTTAAGTTGATATAAAGGCAACGTTTTATAATTTATCATTACTACTTTAAAAATAAACAAAAGGCACACCTTTCGATGTGCCTTTAAGTCATAAATTATTCTTCTGCAAAAGCAGGAGCTTCTTCGTCAACTGACGGAGTTTCAATTGCTTCTGCAGGAGCTTCAATTTCGCTTTCTGCAACTACGGGAGCGTTGCTTTCAAGCTCAACGTTAGCGTATCTTCTCATACCTGTACCGGCAGGAATAAGCTTACCGATACATACGTTCTCCTTAAGACCAACAAGCGGGTCAACCTTGCCCTTGATTGCGGCGTCGGTGAGAACTCTTGTTGTTTCCTGGAACGATGCGGCTGAAAGGAAGCTGTCGGTTGCAAGGGCAGCCTTTGTAATACCGAGCAGAAGCTGGGTAAAGCTTGCTTCTCTGAGTCCCTCTTCGCCTGCGGCAATACGCTTTTTGATTTCCTCGTTCTCTGCAAGCACCTCGTTCTTGTCGTAGGTCTGACCTGACATAAACTTGGTATCGCCTGCGTCGTCAACTCTTACCTTGCGCATCATCTGGCGTACGATAACCTCAATGTGCTTATCGTTGATTTCAACACCCTGTAAACGGTAGGTACTCTGAACCTCGCTGATGAGGTAATTCATTACAGCCTCCGATCCGAGAATGTCGAGAATATCGTGCGGATTAACAGCACCATCGGTGATTTTGTCACCCTTCTTAATCTGCTGTCCCTCCTGCACCTTTACACGGAAACCGAACGGGATAAGATATGCTCTCTCGTCACTCGTTTCCTTGTTGTAGATTACTGCGTGACGTGCGTTCTTGATTTCTTCAAAACGAACCTCACCGTCGATTTCACTGATGATTGCAAGGCTCTTCGGCTTACGTGCTTCGAACAGTTCCTCAACTCTCGGAAGACCCTGAGTGATATCTTCGGCAGATGCAACACCGCCGGTGTGGAACGTTCTCATTGTAAGCTGTGTACCCGGCTCACCGATTGACTGGGCTGCGATAATACCAACAGCCTCGCCGACAGTAACAGGCTGACGGTTAGCAAGGTTGGAGCCATAGCACTTTCTGCACGCACCGTGTTTTGCACGGCAGGAAAGTACGGAACGGATTTTGATGCTTTCAACACCTGAATTAACGATGATGTCAGCTTCCTTGTCACCCATCATAACGTCCTTTGAAACAAGCACGTTGCCGTTTGAGTCGCAGAAGTCATCAAGCAGATAACGTCCGATAAGACGTTCGTGGAGTCCTTCGATTACGTTTGACTCGCCTGCCTTGATGTCGAAAATTTCAAGTCCTTCTGTGGTTCCGCAGTCCTCCTCACGAATGATAACCTCCTGCGAAACGTCAACAAGACGACGTGTGAGATAACCTGAGTCGGCTGTACGGAGCGCTGTATCGGCAAGACCTTTACGAGCACCACGAGATGAAATAAAGTATTCGAGAATGTTAAGACCTTCACGGTAGTTAGCACGAATCGGAATTTCGATTGTTTTACCCGATGTGTTGGCGATAAGACCACGCATACCTGCGAGCTGACGAATCTGGCTCATACTACCACGGGCACCGGAGTCAGCCATCATAAAGATCGGGTTGTAGCGGTCAAGGTTCTTCTGAAGGGCATCGGTTACATCGTTCGTAGCCTTCTCCCAGATGCGGAGAATTTCATCGTAACGCTCCTCGTTGGAACGAAGACCCATCATATATTCATCACGGATTACGTCTACTTCTTCCTCGGCTTTAGCAATAATTTCCTTCTTCTGCGGAGGAATTACGGCGTCGCAAACTGCAACAGTGATAGCACCCTTTGTTGAGTACTTATAGCCCTGTGCCTTGATGTCGTCAAGCACCTGACTTGTCTTTGCAGTGCCGTGAATCTTAATACATTTGTCAATAATCTTCTTAAGTCCTGACTTGCCTACAAGGAAGTCAACCTCAAACTTGAATTTATTTTCGGGGATTGAGCGGTCAACAAAACCTAAATCCTGCGGAATCGGGTTGTTGAAAATAATCTTACCGATTGTGGTATCAACAAGATCAGACTCAATTTTGCCGTCAATTTCCATCTCACGTCTTACCTTGATTTTGGAGTGGAGCTGGATTACGCCGGTCTGATAAGCCATCATAACCTCGTCGATGTCACGGAACACCTTGCCCTCGCCTGCTTCTCCGTCCTTATCAAGTGTAAGATAGTAGGAACCGAGAATCATATCCTGTGTAGGAACGGCAACAGGCTGGCCGTCAGAGGGCTTGAGCAGGTTGTTAGCGGCAAGCATAAGGAATCTTGCCTCTGCCTGTGCCTCCGCCGAAAGCGGAACGTGAACAGCCATCTGGTCGCCGTCGAAGTCGGCGTTGTAAGCCGTACATACAAGCGGATGGAGCTTAAGCGCACGACCTTCAACGAGTACAGGCTCGAATGCCTGAATACCAAGACGGTGAAGTGTTGGAGCACGGTTGAGGAGTACGGGGTGTCCCTTGATTACAACCTCAAGAGCGTCCCATACGTTATCCTTTGCACGCTCGACTGCTTTTCTTGCTGATTTAATATTCTGTTCAGCCTTTGTTTCAACAAGGCGTTTCATAACAAACGGCTTGAACAGCTCAAGTGCCATCTCCTTTGGAAGACCGCACTGATACATTTTGAGTTCAGGACCTACAACGATAACCGAACGTCCCGAGTAGTCAACACGCTTACCGAGAAGGTTCTGACGGAAACGTCCCTGCTTACCCTTAAGCATATCGGAAAGCGACTTGAGTGCACGGTTGTTGGGGCCTGTTACAGGTCTGCCTCTTCTGCCGTTGTCGATAAGTGCGTCAACAGATTCCTGTAACATTCTCTTCTCGTTGCGGATGATAATTTCAGGCGCATTAAGCTCGAGAAGCTTCTGAAGTCTGTTGTTTCTGTTGATAACACGGCGATAGAGGTCGTTTAAGTCGGAGGTTGCAAAACGTCCGCCGTCGAGCTGAACCATAGGACGGATATCCGGCGGAATTACCGGAACAACGTCAAGAATCATCCACTCGGGACGGTTGCCCGACAGTCTGAAGCTTTCTACAACGTCAAGACGCTTTAAGAGGCGAACTCTCTTCTGTCCCGAAGCCGATTCAAGCTCCTCCTTAAGCTGTGCGGAAAGTGCGTCAAGGTCGATTTCCTCAAGAAGCTTTTTAATAGACTCTGCGCCCATTCCAGCCTCAAAATCGTCCTCGTACTTTTCACGCATATCGTTGTATTCTGTTTCCGAAAGGCACTGGAGCTTTGCAAGGTCACGGCAGTCGCCGGGATCGGTTACAATGTACTGTGAGAAATAGAGTACATTTTCAAGCGCCTTGGGAGAAATATCAAGCATAAGGGCAATTCTTGAGGGAATACCCTTGAAATACCAGATGTGTGAGACGGGAGCGGCAAGCTCAATGTGACCCATACGCTCACGTCTTACCTTTGCACGTGTTACTTCAACGCCGCAGCGGTCGCAGACCTTGCCCTTAAAACGGATTCTCTTGTACTTTCCGCAGTGGCATTCCCAGTCCTTTGTAGGTCCGAAAATGCGTTCGCAGAACAAGCCGTCACGCTCGGGCTTAAGTGTGCGGTAGTTGATGGTTTCGGGCTTTTTAACCTCGCCGTAAGACCACGCTCTTATCTGATCAGGGGAAGCAAGTCCGATTTTTATTGAGTCAAAAACATTATTATCTATCATTGTACTTCCTCCTTACATTTCATCGTTGCCAAAATCGTCAAAATCAAAGAAATCGTCGTCGGCTTCTTCGTCGGCAAGGGATTCGTCAAACATATTGCCTTCTTCGCCGCCCTCGTCAAGCGTGTAGCCGTCCATTGAGGTCATAACGTTCTCTTCATCAAATTCTGACGGTGCTGTTGCCTCTGCAAGATCCTCGTCCTCGTCGAACTTCTGCTTGATGTCAATCTCTTCGCCGCTTTCGTCAAGCACACGAACGTCAAGAGCAAGCGACTGAAGCTCCTTGATAAGAACTCGGAATGATTCGGGAATACCCGGTGCAGGAATGTTCTGTCCCTTTACGATAGCCTCGTAGGTCTTTACACGTCCTACCACGTCGTCCGACTTAACGGTAAGAATTTCCTGAAGTGTATAAGCTGCGCCGTAAGCCTCAAGCGCCCAAACTTCCATTTCACCGAAACGCTGACCGCCGAACTGAGCTTTACCGCCCAGAGGCTGCTGCGTAACGAGGGAGTAAGGACCTGTGCTTCTTGCGTGGATTTTTTCGTCAACGAGGTGATGCAACTTGAGGTAGTACATATAACCTACCGTTACGGGGTTGTCAAAGCGTTCGCCTGTACGACCGTCGATAAGCCATGTCTTACCGTCCTCGCTGTAGCCTGCGTCTTTAAGAGCAGTAAAGATGTCCTGCTCGTGTGCGCCGTCAAATACGGGAGTCATAATCTTCCAGCCGAGTGCCTTAGCCGCATAGCCGAGGTGAACCTCGAGCACCTGACCGATGTTCATACGTGAAGGTACGCCCAAGGGGTTGAGCACGATGTCAAGCGGAGTACCGTCAGGAAGGAAGGGCATATCCTCAACAGGGAGGATTCTTGAAACGACGCCCTTGTTACCGTGACGACCTGCCATCTTGTCGCCTACGCTGATTTTACGCTTGAGTGCAAGGTAAACTCTTACTACCTTGTTTACGCCGGGCTGAAGCTCGTTTCTGCTGTCGGCACGTGTAAATACCTTAACGTCAACAACAGTACCGCATTCGCCGTGGGGCACACGCAGAGAAGTATCTCTTACCTCTCTTGCCTTTTCACCGAAGATTGCACGGAGAAGTCTTTCCTCTGCGGTAAGCTCGGTTTCACCCTTCGGAGTAACCTTACCTACGAGAATATCTCCTGCCTTAACCTCGGAGCCAATCTGAATGATACCGTCCTCGTCGAGGTACTTTAAAACGTCCTCGCCGACATTCGGTATATCTCTTGTAATTTCTTCGGGGCCGAGCTTTGTATCTCTTGCCTCTGTATCATATTCCTCAATGTGAATTGAGGTGTAAACATCGTCACGAACGATTTTTTCATTTAACAGTACGGCGTCCTCGTAGTTGTAGCCTTCCCATGTCATAAAGCCGATGAGAGCGTTTTTACCGAGTGCAATTTCGCCGTTGTCGGTTGCAGGTCCGTCTGCGAGAACCTCGCCCTTCTTGACACGCTGTCCTCTTTCAACAATAGGACGCTGATTGAAGCACGTACCCTGGTTGGAACGCAGGAACTTGATAACCTCAAAGTCCTGAACTCTGCCCGAGTCGTACTGAACACGGATGTTGCGTGCGTCAACGCTCATAACAACACCGTCTTCTTCGGCAAGGATACAAACGCCCGAGTCAGTACCTGCCTTGTATTCCATACCTGTTCCGACAATCGGAGCCTCTGAACGGAGGAGCGGAACAGCCTGACGCTGCATGTTCGCACCCATAAGAGCACGGTTTGCGTCGTCGTTTTCGAGGAACGGAATCATTGCCGTAGCAACGGATACAACCATCTTAGGCGATACGTCCATATAGTCAAATCTGTCAGGCGGAAGCTCCACAAACTCGTCAAGGTAACGTCCGACAACTCTTGAATGAACAAATCTGCCGTTTTCGTCAAGCGGCTCATTAGCCTGAGCAACATAGTAGTTATCCTCGACATCAGCTGTCATATATACAACCTCGTCGGTTACAACGCCTGTTTCCTTGTCAATCTTACGGAAAGGAGCCTCAACAAAGCCGTACTTGTTGATTCTTGCAAACGAAGCAAGGTATGAGATAAGACCGATGTTAGGTCCTTCAGGCGTTTCGATAGGACACATACGGCCGTAGTGGGTGTAGTGAACGTCACGAACCTCGAATCCTGCACGGTCACGTGAAAGACCGCCGGGGCCGAGGGCTGAAAGACGGCGCTTGTGAGTAAGCTCTGCAAGCGGGTTTGTCTGATCCATAAACTGCGACAACGGAGATGAACCGAAAAATTCCTTGATTGCCGCTGTTACGGGACGGATATTTATAAGTGAGTTGGGAGAAAGCGAGTCCATATCCTGCGACTGGGTTGTCATTCTCTCTCTTACAACTCTTTCAAGTCTTGAAAAACCGATTCTGAACTGATTCTGTAAAAGCTCGCCTACGCTGCGGATACGTCTGTTTCCGAGGTGGTCAATATCGTCTGTGTTGCCTACGCCGTGTGCAACGCAGTTGAGGTAGTTGATTGTAGCAAAGATGTCCTCAACTGTGATGTGGTTGGGAACAAGCTCTGCCGCACGCTCACGGAGCATTGACTTAAGCTCGTCTTCGTCTGATGCGCTGTCGAGAATTTCACAGAGAACATCAAAACGAACATTCTCCTTGATTTCGCATTCAGCTTCAGCGTCAAAGTCAACATAACAGCCTATGTCAACCATACCGTTTGAAATAATCTTTACGATTGTTTCATCGGCAGCCTTTACGTAAGCTACGTTTACGCCTGCGTTTTCAATCTCTAAAGCCTTTTCCTTTGAAATCTTCTCGTCACGCAGAGCCATAACCTCGCCTGTTCTGGGGTTAGCGATGGGTTCTGCAAGCACCTGTCCCTCAAGGCGGTTTGCAATTCCGAGCTTTTTGTTGTATTTATATCTGCCGACCCTTGACATATCGTAACGGTTGGGGTCAAAGAACAGATTGTTGATGTGAGTTCTTGCGCTGTCAACTGTCGGAGGCTCTGACGGACGGAGCTTTTTGTAAACCTCGATAAGACCTTCTTCAACATTTGTTGCCTGGTCCTTTTCGATTGTAGCCTTCATTCTCTCGTCGTCGCCGAAATATTCGAGAATTTCAGCGTCAGTGCCCAAGCCGAGCGCTCTGATAAACGAAGTAACGGGGAGCTTTCTGTTCTTGTCGATACGAACATAGAAAACGTCGTTTACGTCTGTTTCATATTCAAGCCACGCACCACGGTTAGGAATTACTGTTGTCGAGTAAAGCTCCTTACCTGTTTTGTCGTGATCCATTTTATAATATACGCCGGGGCTTCTTACGAGCTGTGATACAATAACACGCTCTGCACCGTTGATTACGAATGTTCCGCTCGGAGTCATAAGCGGGAAATCACCCATAAACACGTTGCTTTCCTTAATTTCGCCCGTGGACTTGTTAAGAAGTCTTGCAGTTACACGCAGAGCCGCCGAGTATGTTGCGTCACGCACCTTGCATTCGATAACGCTGTAGTTCGGATGATCCACGTCAAGGGTGTAATCAATAAAATCGAGAACGAGGTTGTTCTGGTAATCGGTGATACCCGACACGTCCTTAAATACTTCCTTAAGACCTTCATCAAGAAACCACTGATAAGAGGCTTTCTGAATTTCAATAAGGTTGGGCATATCGATTACTTCGTCGATTTTACCAAAGCTCATTCTCTCGGTGTTGCCAAGCTTTACGGGTTTGACATTTACCATAGGCTTATCACTCCTTAAATATTTTAAAACGGCAATATTCCGACTGTGTACAAAAGTAAAAAAAGTGTAATAAAAAACATCTTGACACAAAGAAATATTTGTGATAATATCCCCTTGTTAAGTTGTGTTTTTCAAAAAATTTCCTACCTCGTCGGTACATATCCCCATTATGGTACATTTTACTATTTTATAGCGAAGTTATCAAGTTGTCAAGAGGATATTTAAGGAAATTGAGCCGATTTTTATGAATTTTTAAATTTTTTCAGTTTTAGTTCTCCAAAGGAAATATAATTTTCTTTGGAGTTTATTTTTATGTGCAAAGAAACACCCGACAGCGTTTATCATTTTTTGTAACAAACAAAGCCGCCGTTCAAAACAAAACGGCGGTTTTAATTACAGCATTATATTTTAAATAATCGAACAAATCAAATCTGTGTATTCCGACGGATTTTCAAGCGGAAGTCCTGCGATAAGGAGTGCCTGACAATAAAGCACCTCTGCGTACTTCTTTGCCTTTTCAATGTCGGTCTGAATAAGCTCCTCCATTGTCTTTACTGCGTGGTGCGAGAGGTTAAGCTCAAGCACTCTCTGCGCTTTCATACCCGAATCGGGCTGAAAGGAGTTGAAGTACTTTTCCATTTCAAACGAAATTCCGCCCTTTGCAGTAAGACAAACAGGGTGAGAAACCAGCTTTTTGGAGGCCGTAACCTCGCTCACCTTGTCGCCGAGAGTTTCCTTGACAAACGTAAGCAGTGCACTGCTGTCCTTTTCCTCTTCCTCTTTTTCCTCGTTCTCAATTCCGAGGTCGTCGTTTGTTGCGGAGCAGAACTTCTTTTCTTTGTACTGCATAAGCGACTGGAGTGTGAACTCGTCAACGTCCTCTGTGCAGTAGAGAATTTCAAATCCCTTTGAACGCAAAAGCTCGGTCTGCGGAAGCGTATCTATTGCGGCGGCATTTTCACCTGTTGCAAAGTAGATAAACTTCTGCTCCTCTTTCATTCTGTCAACGTACTCGGAAAGCGTTACAAGCTTCTTTTCGGTTGAGGAGTAGAACATAAGCAAGTCCTGAAGCTCATCCTTGTGCATACCGTAGTCGGAAACAACACCGTATTTGAGCTGTCTGCCGAATGCAGTGAAGAACTTTTCGTAGTTTTCACGGTCATTTGCAAGCATTGAGGTAAGCTCGTTCTTGATTTTCTTTTCAATATTCTGCGCAATTGTGAGCAGGTGACGGTCGTGCTGGAGCATTTCTCTTGAAATGTTGAGCGACAAATCTGCGGTGTCAACAATACCTCTTACAAAACGGAAGTGCTCGGGCAGAAGCTCCTCACAGCAGTCCATAATAAGAACACCGCTTGAATAGAGCTGGAGTCCCTTCTTATACTCCTTTGTGTAGTAGTCGTACGGAGCGGCTGACGGGATAAACAGCAAAGCCTTGTATGTAACAACGCCCTCAACGGAAGTGACGATTGTTTTAAGAGGCTTGTCCATTGACATAAACTTTTCCTGATAAAACTTGTCGTACTCGTCCTGCTCAACGTCCTTTTTCGGTCTCTGCCAGATTGGCACCATACTGTTGAGCGTTTCGGTTTCGGTGTACTCCTCGTACTCGGGATTTTCGCTGTCCTTTGTTTCTTCCTTAACTCGACTGCGCTTCATATTCATCAAAATCGGATAACGGATATAGTCGGAATACTTCTTGACAAGTCCCTGAATCCTGTACTGCTCGAGGAATTCATCGTAGTTTTCTTCTTCGGTGTTGTCCTTAAGCTCAAGGATAATCTCTGTACCGGGAGCGTCCTTTTCAATTTCCTTTATAGTGTAGCCGTCAGCACCGCTTGACTCCCAGCAGTAGCCTGTTTCACAGCCGTACTTCTTTGTGTTGACGGTGATTTTCTTTGCAACCATAAATGCGGAGTAGAAGCCAACGCCGAACTGACCGATAATGTCAATATCGTCCTGCTTTTCTTCCATATCCTGCTTGAATTTGTAGGAGCCGGAAGATGCGATTGTACCGAGGTTGTTTTCAAGGTCGTCCTTGTCCATACCGATTCCGTTGTCGGTGATTGTCAGAATACGGTTGTCCTTGTCGGCATTGATTGTGATTTTGAAATCACTTCTGTCAAGTCCGACCTTGTCGTCGGTTAGTGAGATAAAGCAGAGCTTGTCGATAGCGTCGCTTGCGTTTGAGATAATCTCACGCAGGAAAATTTCCTTATGAGTATAAATTGAGTTAATCATCAGGTCAAGAAGTCTTTTTGACTCTGATTTAAACTGTTTCTTCGCCATAAAATTACTTCCTTTTTAATCAAATTTCAGGTTATATACTAATCCTTAAATAATAAGTATATCCTAATTTTTAACATATTTCAATAGATAATTTTCTGAATTTGTGCAGACTGTAAGTTATGCTCCGTAATGGTAATAAATCACGGTTTATTATCACAAACAGTTGCCCGAATTTGCACTTGACTTTTACGCATAATATAGTTATACTGTAAAAGAAGTTAGAGAAAGCGAGGACATTACTATGACTGACAATGAAAATATCCTTGAAGAAATGGAAAACGAAGGTGCGCTCATCACCCTTACCGATGACGAGGGCAACGAGGTTGAATTTGAATTTCTTGATGTCATTGAATATGACGGTGACGAATATATAGTTCTCATTGAAAATGACGAGGACGCAGACGAGGTTGTAATTCTTAAAATCAATGCTCTTGATGAAGAAACGGAAGAATATGTTAGCATTGACGACGAGGAAATTTTGCAGACCGTTTTTGATATGTTCAAAAAGAAATACGAAGGCGACATAAACTTTGAATAAAATTTTCGGCTGTATCGGGAAACCGACACAGCCGATTTTTTTGTTATAATAAAATTACGGAGGTCAAAAATGCAGAAAATTCTCATAACCGGCGGCACAACCTTTGTCAGCAGATTTGCCGCTGAATACTACGCTAATAAAGGCAACGAGGTTTACGTTATCAACCGCAACAGCAAAGTTCAGGTAAACGGTGTAAAGCTGATTGACTGCGACAGAACAAAGCTTGGAAACAGGCTCAAAGGTATGCACTTTGACGTTGTGCTTGACATCACAGCCTACACAGAGGAACACGTAAAAACGTTGCTAAATGCGCTTGACAGCTTTGACGATTACATTTTCATTAGCTCCAGCGCCGTATATCCCGAAACAAACATTCAGCCGTTTACGGAAAGTCAGCCCTGTGGCAAAAACTCCGTCTGGGGCGACTACGGCACAAACAAACTTGCCGCTGAAAAATATCTTCTCAACAATCTTCCTTCTGCTTATATCTTACGTCCTCCCTATTTTTACGGTGTGTACGAAAACCTTTACCGTGAGCCGTTTGTCTTTGACTGTGCAGAAAAAGACCGTCCCTTTTACATTCCTGAAAACGGAGAAATGAAACTGCAATTTTTCAACGTAAAAGACCTTTGCAGATTTATTGACATTCTGCTTGAAAAGCACCCCGAAAATAAAATATTCAACCTCGGCAACAGAGAGACTGTCGCAATCAGGGACTGGGTAACACTTTGTTACAAGGCTGTCGGAAAAACTCCGAAATTCGTAAGCGTTGACAAGTCGGTAAATCAGCGAAGTTATTTCTGCTTTTATGACTACGAATACACGCTTGATGTTTCAAGGCAGTACGAGCTTATGAGTTCAACCGTTCCTCTTGAGGTCGGTTTAAAGGAAGAGTATGAATGGTACAAGTCAAACCGCAGTGCAGTAACTCCAAAGACGTATATCGATTTTATTGAAAACAATCTGTAAAACAACAGGGCGGATAACCGAAACGTTATCCGCCCTTATACTATTTTCTTTCGCATATCACATAATATCTGTCAAAGCCGCCGTTGTTGTCCGAAATGCATGTAATCATCGTCAGCATATCCCTGTCTTTCTTTATAAAAATATCCTGCGACTGGTCAGGCTTGCAGATTTTTGTTTCAACTACCTTATAAGTCAGTGTATTCCAGTAATTGCGTAACTTTACCTCATCGCCGATTTTCAGATTCCGCAGATTATCAAAGAAAACTCTGCCGATATATCCCGTGTGCCCTGCAAGCACCGTGTTGGTGTTTTTGCCACCGAGCGGCAGTGAAGTGTATGTCATATGAGCCGCACCGTAGCTCATTGTAGCATCGTTTGCGCCGAGGTAAATCGGCAGTTTCATATTGATTGACTCCGCCGAAACGTAGCCGTAAATTCCGTCGGTTATTCCGTAACTTCTCAAGTCAAGCGACGGCTGAACATAAGAATAACTGTCTATAAGCAGAGAGCTCTGATTTGTCTTCAGCTTTTCGTTGTACTCTGCGCTGTCCTTGTAAAGCCTGTCAAGGTCGAGCCTGAACACAACGGGATTTTCCGACTTCCTATTTCCCTTTTCGTCAATCAGATAACCCTCGTCGTCTACCTTGCCCTGTTCGTGTGCGTCCTCAAACGTCAGTCCGTCGTCAACAACGTTTTCAATCTGACTGTCAAATTTTTCCGTTTCTGAATTTGCAATCTGCGTTCCGATAAAGTTTGACACAATCGGAAACATAAACAAACCTATTCCTGCAACAAGCATTACAATAGCAACGCCTGTGACTATTTTTCTCCACAAATTCAAACACCGCCCTGTGTTTCGGTAATATCTTCTTTGTTATTATCAGTGTAACGCTTTTTCTTCTTTGAGCGTCTTAAGCTGATTATCACTATTATCACTACAAGTGCAACAAATCCGACAACAATAATTGCCGCCGCCGGGTAAGGAATTTTATAGCCGAGGAAGAATAATCCGTCGTCGCCGAAGCTTGCCGCACTTGCACCGGTAGTTATGTATTTTGAATCGTCATATGCAACTCTCTTGCCTCTTACAAGCAGTCGGTGAGTGTTGATGCTGTATGGCGTACAGGTCAGAAGCGTTACGTGATCTTCGCCCCTGATAACTCTTAAATCGTCGGTTTCTTCGGGCAGAACTACCTTGATGCTGTCAACCTCATACTTCAGTACCCTGTCGAGAACGTGAACGTAAAATTCATCTCCCTCCTGCATATCAGTAAGGTAGTCAAAAAAAGTTTCACCCGGATATGCAGTGTGAGCAGAAATTACGGAATGAGTGCTTTCTCCTCCTACAGGCAATGAGGTATTTTGCAGATGACCTGCACCCTTGGCAAGAATTTTATCTGTCGTTCCGTGGTAAATCGGCAGATATACGTTGATTTTAGGAATGTCAATATAGCCTATCAGACCGTTGCCGTCAACGTTGAGAGCATTTTCGTAATTTGCACCGATTTTCTTGTAAGCTTTTTCGTCAAACGGGTCGGTAATGATTACGTTGTTTGTCAGGCTGTGGTTGTATTCCTCCGCCTGCCTGAACATTTCAAGCGTTTCCTCCGACGACAACTGCTTTGTTGTCTTTGAGTACTCCTCAACGTGACTTCGGCTTTCAATATTATTTATAACGGAGCTGACAAGAGGGTAGCTCATTACTCCTATTCCTGCAATAAAAATAAGTATTATGCCAAAAATTGCAAGCTTTCTTTTCATTAATAACTTCCTTTATTTTCCTTTTATATGAGTATCTCCGTAGATTTCGGCATAGACGTTCGTGTCAAGTATCATTCTTGAAACGGTAAACATATTTGTGCACTTGTTGTTAAGCAGGTCAATGTCGTCTTTTTTTGCGGTATTTTTAAAAGCAGTATATTCTCCGCTGTTTGCGTTGTACATACCGTTCTGCGAAATCCAGCTTCTGTCTGCAAAGACAACAAACGGGTCTTTTCCTCCGAAAACATCGGTACCTATAATTGTTCTGCTGTCGTACTCAAAGCCGAACATATTGAGCAAAGTCGGCAGAACATCTATGCTTGAACAGTACGTTTTCACGCTGACAGGCTCTTTCATTGAGCCGCTCCACAACAACCACGCATTTTTGTATCGTTCAAAAACAGTATCCACCTTATGTCCCGCAAGCTCGTCAAGTCCGTTGAACTCGTCAAGCGAATACGGGTAGTGGTCAGTTGTAAGGCAGATAACGGTATTGTCAAGTTTGCCTGCCTTTTCAAGCCTTTCAAAAAGGTACTCAAGCGCCTTGTCAAGCTCAATATTTGCCGCAATGTAGCCTTTGACCTCGTCGCTGTATTTTAAGTCCTTCACCAAATCAGCGTTGCGCTGACTCATTGTGTTGTACGAATACCCTCCGTGACCGCTTACTGTCATATAGTAAACGCTGAAGCTGTCGGCGTTTATGTAATCGTCTACGGTTTTCTGCATCATCTTCAAATCGGAATTAGGCCACACGTCTTCGCCGAGGTCAAGCCCCTTGCCGATAGCCGAATAATCGTAGCCGATATTCGTCAGGTACTCGTCACGGTCATAGTAATCGTAGGTGTGGTTGTGATATGCACGCACCTCTTTATAGCCGTTTGTACGGCTCTGCTCTCCGAGAGTGAACGGAAAACTAACGTTGTCCTCGGCAGACTGCGAAAAGCTCCACACTCCCGACTTCGGTGTAAGTCCCGTAAGATTTGCGTATTCGCCGTCGGTTGTACTTACTCCCCACGCAGGCGAATAGTAGTTTTCGAACTGAAATCCCTCGCTGTACATTTTGTAGAGAGTGGGTGTTAATTCCTTGTCAATTGCATATTGCGAAAAGCTTTCTGCCGTAATGAAAATTATGTTGTAGTCCTTAAAAATCCCGGTATATTCATTTGTATAGCTCGGATTTTCAGTTGAAAAATAATCATATAGTGATTTTAAATCATCATTATCAGTCTTTGCTGACAGCTTGTCAAAATCGGTTTCAATAATCTGTGTTTCAACCTTTTTGTCGGGAGTATCCGCCGTTGCCGTTGGAGCAGTTGTTGACGGCTCTGTGCTTTCGGTTTTGCGTATATCCGCCTTATAGCCGAAAATCATACGGCTTATGTCAAGCCTTTGCATTGTAAAAAGTCCGAATTTTTCACAGGCAGCGTTTTGCTGAAGCTCTCCGTAATAAAGGTTATATGCGCTTTTTGTATCTGACGAGGCTTTGTCAATATTTACGGTAAGCATACCGATTATCTGAAATGCGATTGCAGAGCAGAGAAGAACAATTTTTACTGAAATCTTCGATTTATTGAACATCGAGAGCCTTTTTCCGAAAACAATACAGAGCACAAGCGGCAAAAACATAAGCAAAATAAAAAAAATTCTGCTCTTTATAGCCGTAAAAATCATATCAACGGAGTTGAGTGCCTGTCCTGCTCCGCCCTTTGAAATGCTGTTGATGACAAAGAACGTTCCAAAAACATTGTTATAGACAATCTGCGCACTGTACCAGATTGAAAGCATTGCCGTAAGAATGCAGGCAATCAGCCTGTTGATTCTGCTGTTTATTAAAATTGAAGAAACTACAGTCAGCACACAGGCAGGTACAAGCGAAAATATTACAGTAAAAAGCGCACCGTCGACAAGTGAAAAACCGACGGACAGCTTTACAACAAGCTCCATAAACAGTATTGAAATCGGAAAATAAAGCAGCGTCAGTACAAGTTCTCTTGTCTTATGCGTTGTAGCATTTTTTTCATAATATGTAAAGTTATTGTCATTTGAATTAATAAAATGACTTCGGCGTTTAAAGCCGTCATTTGAGTTAATCTGATATGGCATAAAATTTTCCTGTCTATATAAATATTGAATATATTATAAAACCTTTGCACAGATATTGCAATAGTTTGTTGTCGGGAGAAGTATTGCATTTTTAATTTATATGGGACATTGAGGCTCATAAACTATAATTTGCCGAGTGCCTCGG
>DKWR01000067.1:8628-16611 GCA_002491825.1 Ruminococcaceae bacterium UBA7147 | reverse complement strand
AACTGACTTTTCCACTCGAATTGCCCACCGAGGCACTCGGCTAAATTATAGTTTATACTACCATACATCAAAATTACATCAGCATTTAAAAGAAAGTTTATTTTTATAAAAAGGAATGACATTATAATGAAAAGAATTGCAAGCTTTACCGTTAATCACAACACATTGAATCCCGGAGTTTATATTTCACGTATTGACGGCGACATCACAACCTATGATATGCGTTTTGTAAAACCCAATACTCCCCCGTTTTTACCAAACCCTGTTATGCACACCATCGAGCACCTTTTTGCAACTTATGCACGCAACAGCGAGTATGCAGACAATGTAATTTATTTCGGTCCTATGGGATGCAGAACAGGATTTTATTTCCTTGTAAGAAATTTAAGTCAACAGCAGACACTTGACCTTATAAAAGAAACCGTTAAAAAGTGCAGTGAGCATATCGGAGAAATTCCCGGAACAACTGCTATTGAGTGCGGAAATTACAAGGAACACGACAAAAACGGTGCTGTTTCTGCTTTAAAGGAATATTACTCTTTGTTGAAAGGTTACAGCGTTGATAACTTACAGTATAATTAATTTGAAGAAACATTGTGCATTTTAACAGATATTAGTGACAGTTATTGGTGATTTTTCTGTTAATGGTTACGTTTTTTAATTCTCTTATTGCAAAATCGTTACAATTTGATATAATTAAGACGTTGAGTTTGTTACAAAAATGTAACGGTTAATGAGATAGGAGAAATTATTTTGAAGACAAAGTTCATTGGTTTGGAAGGTTTCAATGAAATAGAAAGTCTTTCAACAGAAAAGAAAAAATCAACAAGAAAAACTGTTCAGCCGTCCGTTGCTTACAAAACGGTTCGCTTTGTAAAGAGGGCGTCTGTCTGTCTGGCAAAGACAGTAAGCAAGAAGTTATCTGAAGTTTCTGCTCGTTTTATCGGCAAAAAATCAGACAGACTTACTGCTAAAGCAGTTAAGAACACAAAGGCTAAAAGAAACGCCTCTGTTCTTGACAAGTGCTATACTGAAAACAGAAACGGCGCAAAGGGTGAATTTACAAGCTCGCTTAAGGACGCTGTTTCGGGTATTTCATTTGTAAAGGGCAGTAAAAAATACGCCCACAGCGCACCTGCATCAGCTTATCGCACTCATACTATTCTTAAGAAAAAAGCTGTTCTTGCAGTTGTTGCCTGTGCATCGGCGATTATGCTTTCCTGCGTAACAGTTGCAAGCGCACTTGACTCTTATGACAACACACCAAAGGTTATTACAACCTCATCTTCTGTTCAGACTGCTCCGTCGGACAATAACGATAACGGCAGTGAGAACAATGCAAAAGTAAATTCAGTATTTGCATCAACAGCTGATGAGGCAACAAACACTCTCGGTTCCGGCGCATACGCTTCGATTACAAAGGCACTTCTTAACGACAACATCGGCAACGGCTGTTCGGGACTTTACATTGACGGCGAGCTTATCGGTGCAACAAGCGAAACCGACGCACTTAACGCCGCTCTTGATAAGGTTCTTACTGATTACAAAGAGGGCTATGACGATGAAACAACAACAGAATTTGCAAATGACGTTGTTGTAAAGGGCGGAAGCTTTGCGGAAGATGACATTATGACTGTTTCCGAAATTATGGCTGCTGCCGAGGGTAAATTCTCAATTGCCCTTTCAACCGACATTGTTTATACAAGAGAAATTGAGTACGAAGTCAAGACAGAGTATGACGATTCACAGTCATCATCTTATAAAAAGGTAAAAACAGAAGGCAAAAACGGCGAGGAAGAAGTTACAATCCGCACTACGTTTACTGACGGTATGCAGACTGACGCTGTTGAAACCGACACCAAGGTTATTACAAAGGCAGTTGACGAGGTTGTTGTAAAGGGTTCAAAGAACGGCATTGTTGAAGAAAGCAGTTCCGTTTCCAAATCAAGCTCCGGCTCTTCTGCTTCAGGTTCTTTCTGCTGGCCTGTTCCCTACACTCACAGCATTTCAAGCTATTATGAATGGCGCTGGGGCAGAATGCACAACGGTATTGATATTGCGTCAGGCGGCATTTCAGGTCAAGCTATTGTTGCCTCCGACAGCGGAACAGTTATTCAGGCAAGCGACAAGGGTAACGGCTACGGAAACTGTGTAATCATCGACCACGGCAACGGTTATCAGACGCTCTACGGTCATTGCAGTTCCTTGGCTGTATCTTACGGACAGCACGTTTCACAGGGCGATACAATCGGATATGTAGGTTCAACGGGTAACTCAACAGGACCTCACCTCCATTTTGAAATTATCTACAATTCAAATAAGCTCAATCCCCTGCAGTTTGTTTCTTAAGTCGAATACACCGACACGCAAATTGAGATAATAAATTATTACAGCGGTGCCAAGTCAGGCACCGCAACACTCTTTTTGCTCACGGATTTTGATACCATCGAAAAAACTGTAGAAAACAATCTACCCAAAAAGTATGAATGGAGCGCAGCTTTCGGTCTTGCATTCACTGTAATCTGGATTTACCTTAAGGTTCTTGATTTACTTATCACTTTGAGCGAAAACAAGTAAATAGTCAAAAATTTACGGCTGCTGTTACGGCAGCCGTTTTATTTTGTAAATGCAAAACAGACCGTCTCCCGACGGTCTGTTTTGCGATTGTGTGTTTTATGAAAATGAATGTTCAATGTGAGCATTTCATTTTTATATATTATACTATTTTTTCGACCGGATTTCAAGTGCAAACAGTCGGATTTGTCTTTTCTCAACAGGTAAAAAGACGATATGCACAATATTTTAAGACTTGTTTTGTGCATATTTTTTTCGCAAGTGTATAAAAATCTCATTTTGAGCAATTTTAATTTTTTCATACCTGACAAATGATACAAAAATGATGCAATGTTTATTCTTGTTTTCACTATTCACAATCCGAATAATAGCCGGGAGCATTGTCCTGACAATGACACAATGGTGGTGTTTGATTTCAGTTTTCGAACATTAGTTCTATTTTCTCTTGAAAAATTCTGAATTTCAAAATATAATTAAATTAGGAAAGCAAATAAAGCAAGCGTTATTTATGATTATCAGCGCTGCTTATATCTTTCCCGAAACAGAATGCCCCGTCTGTTTCAAAGAAAATGAATGATGCGGAGGAAGTAAATTGATGAACTATTTTGAATGGTCACAGGAATATTGCAACACAGCGACTGAAATTGCCATTGTTATAGAAAAACTGAAAAATGAACGCAAATGCAAAACGCCTTTTGAGCAAAAAGAGCTTAATATGAAGATTGCAAAATACAGGACATACTACAACGAATGTCTTGATATTGCAAATCATCTGCTGGCAAGGCACAAGGGAGTGGCTTAAATGAAAACGAAGATTATCCATTTTACCGATGAAAACACAAGTACAATTCTTTTTTCGAATTATAATAAAGACGGCACAACAAATTGTGAAAGCCGAAAAAGAATGAAGGAAATCATTTCAAAGGCTATTGTAACAGAGCTTACCGATATGCAGAGAATATGCCTTACCGAGCACTATCTTAACGACAAAAAGCAAAAGGAAATCGCATCCGAGCTTGGGCTTAACGCCTCAACGGTTTCAAGACATATTGCAAAAGCACGCAGGAAGCTGCAAAACATAGCGTCATATTACGCCAGCTAAGTCGAGTGCCTCGACACGCAAATTAATCAGATACCTTGAAATCCCTACAGGCTGTTCTGATATTTTAAATGAATTAACCTATAAAAAAATTAATGGACTGCACAATTACAGTAAAGCTTACCGAAAATTGTGCAGTCCTGTTTTTATTTTACGAGAACGAGAATAAATTTAAAATAAAACCTCTTGAATTTTGAGCTGTTGCGCAAAAGCTCCTTTTCAGCGTCGTCGTGATAGGACGTAAGAGTTTTTAGCTCTTCTTTGCTAATCGTGTGACTGCTGAACCTTGCTTTCAGAGCAATTTCCTTTATCTCGTCCGGAATTATGTTATTTGAAAATCTGCCGAGGGATTCAATGTGACGATAAATACAAATCGCCCTACTGTTATTTCTGCCCTTTGAAAAATGATTATTTCGGATTACAATCAGGATTTTACGCCTGATTAATACTGCCGCTGCAAATAACAATAATATGATTATCACCGTCAAAACAATTTGAATTGCTCCTAAACTATTATTTTCTTTATTTGGATTATTGTTTGTTGTATTGGCATTTGCAGAAGTCGTCAGCGGAACAGTTGTTTCCGATTGAGCGACTGTTGTCGGCTCGGTTTCAGCCTGAGTATTATTCTGCGTTGCTTTTGTTTCTTCTGTCGCTGAATTGTACTGTGCCGGCTCAAAAGACGGCGGTGTTGCATCAAACGGAATCCAGCAGCCCATTTCATCGTCAAAATACTCTGCCCAAGCGTGTGCGTTGTCAGAGGAAACAACCGTCCACTCCCCTGCTTTTGCATTTACGCAGTAGCCTGTAACGTACCTTGTCGGCACTCCGTAAGCACGAAGCATTGCCGCTGCAGCCGCCGCATAGTGAACGCAGTAGCCCGACTTTGCCTTTGTTAAGAACCATACTGGGAAATCCTCACCCTCGGGCATAATCTCTGCATCAAGCGAGTAGTAACCACGTGCTGAAACGAAGTCCTTTACAAGCTTTGCAAACTGCGCATTTGTTTTATAGCCGTATAAGGAACTGTCGTCATTTTCATCTCCGCCGTATCTCGGTAAATATATTCCGTTCTGTTCGCCTATTTCAATCAGCTTATCCCTTGTTTCCTCGGGAAGCTGTGTGTAGTTGTCGTAGACAAAATCCCTGTATTCATAATACGACGAAGATGTACTTGAATAGTAAACCTCGTTTGCAGAGTACGGCAGGTAACTTAATTCATAGGAAATATATTTGAAATTGTTTTTTACAAGTACATCGCTGACGGTTTCAAAATCTTTCGGAATTTCCTTTGTAAAATACGGAGTGTACATTATATTTTCTCCGTTTTCCGTAATAATGCTTAATGACGATGATTTTTCGGAGCCGTCCTTTGCCATGGTAAAGGAGTTATAACCCTGTGGGCGTGACTCATTCTGCTCGTCAGTGAGAATCGACCACTTATTCTCCGAGTAGTTTGCATACGAAACACCCTTGAGATGCATTGTTCCGCCCTTGTCGGACAGAATCCTCATAACCTTTCTTCCCTGTTGTTCAAGCTTTCCGAGTTTTGAAAGATCCTCTGTATCGGTTATCAGATTACCGACAGAAGAAATCTTTGAATTGGATCCTTGTCCGCCCTCTATGCCTGTTATTTTTTCAGCATACGAAAGTAAGTTATCCTGCCAGTCATATCTTTTATAATTCAGGGCAGGAAATGTAGAGCAGATTATTATTGAAACAATCAGAATAACGGCAGTTGCACAAAGCATAACCGCTCCGCTCTGTGCCGGATTTTTTCTGCGTATAAACGATGTGACATACAGTGCAAAAAGCAACGACACCGAAGCTACCAAAGGTACAAGTGACGGGAGTGTGTCAACTATAATAAAGCACGGAACGAGGACAAGCACCGACAGCATAATAATCGGGAAAATTCTTCTTATACGTACAAGCGAATTTACAAAAGCCGCACTTAACAAAAACGAAAGCAGTACGAATAAATAGTCTGCGCTGACTGATTTCATCGAAGAAAACACTACCGAGGCAGGACAGGGCAGATATTTTGAGTAGATTTCAAGCACACAGTTTACTGCGTAATTCACTTGTGAAAGCAGTGCTTCAAGCGAAAACAGCACCGTAAAAACAAACACCGCCGCCGTCACCAAGTGGCAAATAAGAAAGGTTGATTTTCGCTCTACAAGCTTTGCAATCAGTGCAAAATACGAGGTAAAAATCAAAGCTGACATTCCTACAACAAAAGGCGACGCCGAGATTGAAAATGACGAGGAAAAGCACCAAATAAGAGAAAGCACAAGCGTAAGCGAAGCGGCAGAGCTTACGAAAAATTCTGTTTTGTTTTTCATACTCCGCTCACCTCCTCACCGCTCTCCCCGATTGCATACACTAGCGAGGGCGCTGTATCGGCAAAGCAAGTGTTATAAGGCTGATTTCTGTATAACGCCTTGATAAACTCTTTCTGCTGTGAGGAATTGGCAATTGACGAAATCTCTCTGCCGTTATTAAATACAAGACAGGGTGCACCGTTTTTGTTCAGGTAATTGCAAACGTACATAAACCGAGCCAGAATATCGTCATTTATGTCAGCGTTTTGAGTGAACAACAGCCTTACGTAAAATTGTCTGTAAATCGGAGTGCTCGGCTCACGCACAATCAAATCATCATATTTTGAAGATAATTTCCAATGGATATTCTTAAGACTGTCGCCGCTTTGGTACTGTCTTAATTCGTAGTAGTCTGAAAATCCGCCGTTTTTCGGCTTATAGCCTAAAATTGAAATTTTACTGCTGTCCGGCAGAACGGAAGGCTTTTTTGTCTTTGGCATAACGTAGCAGTTTATGTTGCAGTCAAGCTTTATCGGGATAAAGAAAATCCCTGTCATATCGTAAATTTTGGCATATTTAGACGTAATATTAACACTACCGCAGTGCTTGGAAAAGCTGTTGCATTTCGTATAAAACGGCTTTTTGAGCGTGCCCGAATAAATGATTTTCAGCCTTTCGCTCTTTCTGCAAAAATCATTTTTAACATTCAGCTTGATTTTTACACGAGGGCAGAATACCGCTCTTCCCTTTTTGCCCGTAATGCCTACATAAAAATCATCTCCGATTTTCATACTGTCGTGGGTAAAAACAAGAACTCCGTTTACTGCACTGCCAATCATAAACGGCAGACTGACAATAAGCGATACAAGCGGAATTGTGATTGTTAAGACAAGCAGAAACCACGAAAACCAGCCAAAGTAAAATATGTTGAAAACAAAGGCTGTTATGAGAAGTAAAAGATAAATTACAATATTTTTTATCATAACTAAATCCTCGGTACTCTGACCTTTGACAAAATATGCTTTAGCACCTGCTCACTGCTTAAGTGTCTTGAAACCGATTCGGAGCTTAAAATAATCCTGTGACCGAGGGTGGGCAAAAACACATTCTGAATATCCTGCGGAGTAACGTAGTCCTTGCCTGCGGCATATGCCGCCGCCTTTGCCATATCGGTGAGCGAAAGCGTCGCTCTCGGACTTGCACCACGCAGAATAAGATTGCTGTTTCTCGTTGCCGAAACAAGCGAAACAATATACTCGGCAATTTCCCTCTTTACAAAAACCTCTTTTACGCTGTTCTGCATTTCCGAAAGCTGTTCTTTTGTCACAACGCAGTTTACGTCGTCAAGCGGATTGCTGTGACTGCGATTCAATAGCATTTTACACTCCGACTCATTGTCGGGATAACCCATTGAAAGACGAACCATAAAGCGGTCGGTCTGTGAATCAGGCAAAAGCTGTGTTCCCGACGCACCGGCAGGATTCTGCGTTGCGATAACCGAAAACGGACGTTCAAGCGGATAGGAACGTCCCTCAACCGTCACCTGCTGTTCCTCCATTGCTTCAAGCAGAGCCGCCTGAGTACGGCTTGAGGTTCTGTTAAGCTCGTCCGCAAGGAAAAGATTGCAGAATATTGCACCCTTGTTAAAGGTAATTTTTCCGCTGTCCTTGTTATATACGGCAAAGCCTGTAATGTCTGACGGCAGAGTGTCGGGAGTAAACTGCACACGGTTGTATTTTAGGCCGAGTGCCTTTGAAAAAGCAACCGCCATTGTAGTTTTGCCCACACCGGGTATATCCTCAATCAGTATGTTTCCGTTAGCGAGAATTGCAAGGAGCGAGGTTACAATCGCCCTGTCCTTGCCGTTCACCGCCTTTTTTACTTCATTTACTATTAACTGAAATTTGTTCATAATTCACCTTTTATATATGTTTTAAATAATAAATTTAGCGTTGTAATTATAGCAACGTTGACGTAGGGACACGG
>DKWR01000067.1:0-8308 GCA_002491825.1 Ruminococcaceae bacterium UBA7147 | reverse complement strand
GAGCCGTGTCCACACAAAAATTGCTTTGCAATTTTTGTGAACGGGACGTGTGGGAAGCCGTCCCCTACGGAAAGGTTTGTTTTCCTCTGTAACTACAGATTAATCGGTATAGTTTGATTGCCACTGCGGACACGGCACGCCGTGTCCCTACGACTAAAAACAAACGTTTTCTCTATCGCCGTAGGGGACGGGTTCCCACACGTCCCGAAACGTCACCAATATATCAACATAAAATCAGCAAATAAACTTATCCAAACAACACGCATTATTACAAATTCGGAGCGTAGCGACCATTAATTACGCATTACGAATTACGCATTCCGAATTAATAATCATCATTTATTTTATCTGTTTAAATTATATTTTATAATTGGATATATTGCAATAATTTAAGCATTTTTTATCAAATATTATTTTTTAAAAGTAAAAGCTGTTCCGACAACACGAATTAACGTTTGTCGGAACAGCTTATTATAATATGTCAATATGTTTTCTGTCTGTAGTTTAGCTGAAAATTCCTGTTGAAAGGTAGCGTTCGCCTGTGTCGGGGAAAATTGCAACGATTGTTTTGCCTGCGTTTTCAGGGCGCTGTGCAAGCTGTAATGCCGCCCAGAGCGATGCGCCCGAAGAAATTCCTACAAGGATTCCCTCTGTCTTTGCAATTGAGTTTGCAGTTTCAAACGCCGCCTCATTGGGAACCTTTACAATTTCATCGTAAATCTGTGTGTCAAGTGTTTCGGGAACAAAGCCTGCGCCGATACCCTGAATTTTATGCGGTCCGCCGTGTCCCTCCGAGAGCACGGGAGAGGTTTCCGGCTCAACTGCAACAACCTTTACGTCGGGATTCTGTGACTTAAGGTACTTGCCTGTGCCGCTCAATGTACCGCCTGTGCCGACGCCTGCTACAAAAATGTCAACCTTTCCATTTGTATCCTCCCAGATTTCGGGACCTGTGGTCTTGAAATGAGTTTCAGGGTTAGCAGGGTTTACAAACTGTCCGAGAATTACTGCGCCGTCAATCTCGTTTTTCAGCTCTTCAGCCTTTGCAATTGCGCCGCTCATTCCCTTGCTACCGTCTGTGAGGACAATTTCTGCGCCGTAGGCTTTGAGAAGATTTCTTCTTTCAATGCTCATCGTTTCGGGCATTGTAAGAATTGTCCTGTAGCCCTTTGCAGTTGCTACAGATGCAAGACCGATTCCTGTGTTGCCCGAGGTTGGCTCGATAATCGTTGCGCTCTCTTTGAGGATTCCCTTTGCCTCTGCATCCTCAATCATTGCCTTTGCAATTCTGTCCTTGACACTGCCTGCGGGATTGAAATATTCAAGCTTTGCAACAACCGTTGCATTAAGTGAATTTTTCTTTTCAATATTCTTAAGCTCAATAAGTGGTGTTCTTCCGATAAGCTCCGTAACGCTTGTGTATACTTTTGACATAACTATCAATCCTTTCCAAACTATAAATTAAATGGCATCGAATGCTTCCTGAAGGTCATAAATAATATCGTCGATATTCTCTGTGCCGATAGAAAGTCTGATTGTGTTCGGTTTGATTCCCTGCTCTGCAAGCTCTGCTTCGTTAAGCTGTGAGTGAGTAGTTGACGCAGGGTGAATTGCAAGCGACTTTACGTCTGCAACGTTTGCAAGAAGTGAGAAAACCTGAAGGTGGTCGATAAACTTCTTTGCTTCCTCTGCTCCGCCCTTGATTTCAAAGGTGAAGATTGAGCCTGCGCCCTTTTTGAAGTACTTTTTGTAGAGGTCATTATACTTGCTGTCGGGAAGTGACGGGTGGTTTACGCTTTCAACCTTTGGATTTGATTTGAGGAAATCAACAACCTTTAGAGCGTTTTCAACGTGACGTTCAACTCGGAGCGAGAGTGTTTCAAGTCCCTGTAAGAAGATAAATGCGTGGAAGGGCGAAAGAGTTGCGCCTGTGTCACGGAGAAGAATTGCACGAATGTATGTCACGAAAGAGGCACCGGGAGCCGCGTCTGTAAACACTGCGCCGTGATAAGAGGGATTTGGCTCTGCAAACTGCGGGAACTTACCCGAAGCCTTCCAGTCAAACTTTCCGCTTTCAACTATTACGCCGCCGATAGCTGTGCCGTGACCGCCGATAAACTTTGTTGCCGAATGAACAACGATATCTGCGCCGACTTCAAACGGTCTTAAAAGATACGGAGTAGCAAATGTGCTGTCAACAACAAGCGGAATGTTGTGCGAGTGTGCAATCTCTGCAACCTTTTCAAAGTCAATAATGTTTGAATTAGGATTGCCGAGGGATTCAATGTAGATTGCCTTTGTATTCTCGTCAATTGCGTTTTCGAATGCGCCCTCCTCGTCGGGGTCAACAAAGGTTGTTTTGATGCCGTAAGCAGGGAGAGTGTGCTCAAGAAGGTTGTAAGAACCGCCGTAGATTGTCTTTGCGGCTACGATGTTGTCGCCTGCTTTTGCGAGTGCCTGAATTGTGTATGTAACAGCCGCCGCACCCGAGGAAACTGCAAGAGCCGCCGAGCCGCCCTCAAGAGCCGCTATTCTCTGCTCAAAAATATCCTGTGTGGGGTTTGTAAGTCTGCCGTAGATATTGCCTGCGTCCCTGAGAGCAAAACGGTCTGCGGCGTGCTGGCTGTTATGAAAAACGTAAGAAGTTGTTGCATAAATCGGAACTGCTCTTGCGTCTGTTACGGGGTCGGGCTGTTCCTGACCTGCGTGAAGCTGGATTGTTTCAAACTGTAATTTTCTTTCTTTTAATGTGCTCATGATTAAAATCCTCTTTTCAATGTTATTTTGATAGTTTTGTTTGATTTTATAAAGTTTTGAAATTTAATTGCTTTAAGCATCACATTCGGGTATCAAAACAACATCGACCTGCAAAAATCATCATAAAATCACCATTCCTATATTTCCCATTAGATTAGTAGGTTTTGCTTTTGTGCCTATATAATACCACACTATCTTTATTTGTCAATAGGTTTTTTAAAAATATTTCATATTTTTCCTACTTATTTAGTATGATTTTATTTTCAAATCGGAGTAAATATATCTCCAGACTATATAATATAGTTATCTGCACCCTTATTTATGATGTCTGCAATCGTGATGTTATCAACCACACCGCAGATAGCCTTATAAAGCTCTTCCCATATAAACAGCGTGCCACAGTTTTCTCTGCGTTCACAGGTATTGGCATCTCCGTCAAGGCAGGAAACAGGCGCAAGACTGCCCTCGGTAAGACGTAAAATCATTCCCACCGTATAATATTCAGGCTTGTTCGTAAGACGATAGCCGCCGTTTGAGCCACGTGTGCTTATGACGTAACCCGCCCTTGTCAGCACCGTAATAATCTGTTCAAGATATTTCAACGACAAATTCTGACGTTTTGCAATATCTTTAAGAGAAATGTTTTCACCGTTATCATTTTGCGCCAAATCCACCATCAGTCTGACTGCATAGCGGCCTTTCGTTGATATTTTCAAGCCATCACCTTAATTCATATATAAATACTATGATTTAAGAATATCACAATATTCACGCCTTGTCAATTATGCGTAGCCGAAAATAAAAAATAAAGTCGGAATTGTAAACACCGAGCAAATCTGCGACACAAGCGCCATACTTGCACCCGTTTCGGGGTTTTCGCCGTATGCTGACGGCATTATGACTGTATTTAGCCCAAGCGGCATTGCGTGGGCGCAGAGCGTTGCGATTATTATTTCCTGCGGAGTGTTTAACAGCATTAAAACAGTAACAACAACGGCAGGCAGTGCAACAAGCCTTATCCCTGCAACAACATAGGTCTGCCAGTGCTTAAACAACTCGGGCAGTCTGTAGCCGCCGATTACAAAACCTGTCAGAATCATAGCAATCGGCGACATACAACCGGCGGCAGATGAAATCACAGAAGTAACAAGTTGGAATTTTGGTAGATTTAGTAAGCCGATAGCGGCACCGATAAACAGTGAAACAAAAATAGGATTCAGAAATGTTTTAAGCGAAAACACCTTGCCGCTGTTCGGAACGAGCCATGCAATTCCGATTGAATAGGTAAACATATTCAGCGGCAGGGTGAACATAAGATAGTCGAAAAGCTCAATGCTGTCTGCTCCGTAGATTCCCGAAACCATAGCCGTACCGACAAAGCCGAAATTTGAAACCGCAATTGAATACCTGTAGATTTTCTGAAGATACGGCGTTTTGCCGAGAAATCGGCTGACTATGAAAGCCACAAGAATACAGAACGCAAGAATAACTGCGCTGTAGGCAATGAACACCCACTTTTTGGTGATGTTTTCCACAGTGCAGTTTGTCCGGAATGTATTGATTACAACGGCAGGCATTAAAATTCTGTTTTCAAGCCTTGAAAATACGGTTGACGCTTCCCTCGGAAGCAGGTTCAGTCTGCAAAGGATAAAACCGATTAAAATAAAAGAAAATAAAACTGCAATCTGAAAAATCACCGACGTAAATATGTTCATTGTACCGCCTCCGAAAATCAGAAAATATGTACTTGCAGTCAAGCATATTATTTGCAGAAAAATTTTTATTATCACGCAGATATTAATTGTAAATGCAAAAAAGACGCTCAAAACGAGCGCCTTGATGTAACTTCTATTTATTTTTCCGTAAGGCTGTCAATAAACTTCTGCCAGTCTTCATCGGTTGCATTGCACTTTTTTGCAGTTCGCAACGCCCGATGCACAATCTGATTATCATTAATATATTTGAGCAAATCCTCTGCTAAAGTCAAAGAATTTTTAGACTTTGCCGCCAAATCTAACATTAACACCGTTTCTTCATCACTGAGCAAAAGCGAATTTGCAATTTTTATCAGAACAGGATATGTCGGTGCGGCACGTTTACCCTTTTCTATACTTGATACATACACCGGAGAAACGTCAATCATATCTGCAAGCCCACGAAGTGAAATATGCTTTTGAGTTCTTTTTTCATAAATGAACGAGCCGAAAGTCTTTTCCATATATTTTTATCACCCAAGATTTATTCCATTAATAAATATATTTGTAGGGGTATTTTTTGCTAAATAAAACATAATTTTATATTTTTATAGTTATTTTAACATAAAACAGATACAAATAAATTTAGTCATAAATATTGTTTCTCGTTGCTTTTTGTTGCTTTTTGTAGAAAAAGATGATATTATATACTCAACATAAAATACAATTGCTTTTTCAGCATTAACGAGGTCGCTATGGATAATAAATTATCAATACTTCTTGTTGAAGATGACCAATACGCCTGCAAACAGATTATTAACCTTGCAGACAATTCTGACGATATGATACTTGTGGGAGTGACAAACAACGCCTTTAAGGCACTCGACTATATTCGTGACACCTTGCCCGACGTCGTAATTCTCGATCTGGAGCTTCATCAGGGAAGCGGAAGCGGACTGAATGTTTTAAGCGGAATCAGGGATATGTCGCTTTGCAAGGTGCCGTATATTCTTATCACCACCAACAACTCAAGCTCTGTTACATATGAAACCGCCAGACAGCTCGGCGCCGATTACATTATGTCAAAGCATCAGGACGGGTACAGTGAAAAATCGGTAATTGATTTTCTGCGTATGCTCGCTCCTATTATCAAGAGCAGAAAACAGATTCATAAGGCTGATTTTGAAGAAAGCGAAACTCCTGCTTATTATCAGAAAAGAATAACAAGGCGAATTATTGCAGAGCTGAATCTTATCGGGGTAAATCAGAAATCTGTCGGATATAAATACCTGACCGACGCAATTATGATTACTATCAAGGAGCCCACACAGAACCTTTGCAGTGTAATTGCAAGAAAGTACGGCAAAACGGAATGCAGTGTTGAACGGGCAATGCAGAATGCAATAAACCGAGCGTGGGCAACGTCGAGCATTGACGATTTGCTGGCAAACTACACTGCAAAAATAAGCTCGTCAAAGGGTGTGCCGACGCTTACGGAATTTATTTTTTACTATGCAAACAAGATTAAAAATGAATATTAGCCCATAAAAAACAAGCCGCATTATAAAAATGCGACCTGTTTATGACTTTGATTTTTAAATGCTGAATAAGGACCAGAACCATTCCCAAAATCCCATAATTACACCTCCGTTTTCTTTTAATTTATGGTTCAAATTATAAAAAACGGAGCTGTTTTTATATATTATTTTCCGAGCTGTGTTTTTCGTTTGTTTTTATTGATTTTTTACTCTTTATACTAATTCCTGATAGAAATTAGACCGAAAAGATTTTCTGCTTTTTATTAGGTATTAGTATCAGGTTAGGATGGTTAATTTGACAGTTGCTTTGATAAAGTATTTTATTATTACCGAATGCGGTATATTTGCTTTTTATCGCTTTGCGGGTAAGGCACTAAAGTTAAAGCATATTTTCTTCAGCTTGCCGCTTACTGTGATTATTTCATTATCGGCGTATGCTGTCCGATTGTATGCCGCTCCGCTGAATTTATTATTAATGTTCGCTTTCGTGTTAATCTATGGGTTAGTTTTATTCAAAAAGTCTGTTGGAACATCAGTTGTTCTTTCAACTATTTCGTTGAGCATAAGCTATATTCTGCATCTGCTTTCTTCATTGATTTGTTTACCGTTTTCTTATTTGCTGTTTAGCTTTATAAAAGACAAAACAATGCTAAATTCAGTAATTTTTCTGATTGTCGGAGCTGTTCAGTTTTTATGTTTGTTCTTGTTTTTCAGAATAAAAAGATTTCAAAACGGTATTCTGTCTTTCACCGAAAAGCTCGGCAGCGACTTAAGCGTATTTTTCAGTATATTGATTTTGTTTATAGCGTCATTCTTTTACATTACGGAAGAAAACTACTATAAAAATATTATCATCGTTTTTATTATTATTGCCGTCGGCTGTTTGTTGCTTTTATGGTGGAAAAAGCACATTACAAACATATATCTTGAAAAGGTATATAAGCGTAACATAGAAATACTTGAAAATTCGCTTTCCGAGCAACAGAAAATTAATCAGAAATTAAAGCAAAGCA
The DNA here is from genome assembly GCA_002491825.1 of Ruminococcaceae bacterium UBA7147. Classification (GTDB taxonomy): domain Bacteria; phylum Bacillota; class Clostridia; order Oscillospirales; family Acutalibacteraceae; genus Ruminococcoides. Next base: position 1,306 of record DKWR01000067.1, on the reverse strand, counting down.
ATGAGGAATTATCAAGTATTATACATCGTGACAACAAGCTGATTCCTGCAATGGAGTCGGCTGTTGAGGAAATTTTAGAATGCAATTCACCCGACGAGCAAAAGGAAAAGTCACAGGCACTGCTTTCACAGCTTAAAGCTATGTCATCGGAGAGAATCACAATTTTAAGCGACTATGAAAACCTGCATAAAACACTTGTGCAAACGGGGATTTTCTCAATAGACGCAAGCCTGAAATACCTTATGAACAGAGCAATTAAAGATAACACTTCCTTTGACGTATCGGTTGCCTGTGATATTAAAGAATCTGTAAATGATTTGATTTCCGAAAATGATTTGAATACTCTGATTCTTGACCTCGGTGAAAATGCACTTATTGCTGTTCAAAAATCAGAAATCCGCAATGTGCTTATTGTTTTCGGTTCGGAAAACGAAAGCTTTACAGTCAGCATATTTGACAGCGGTCTGCCGTTTGAGCAGAAGATTATTGAAAACCTCGGCAAAAGAAGAATTACAACTCACAGGAAAACAGGCGGAAGCGGTATCGGGCTTATGACAACAGCTCAACTGCTCAAAAAACACAACGCAAGTCTTATGATTAACGAAAGCATAGATAACGAAAGCTACGTCAAAAAGGTATCTGTAATTTTTGACGGGCTGAATCAGTTGCGTGTTATTACTCAGACAAATAAATTCATTCGTCCGTTGTGAGTAATTTTCTTGAAAGCCTATAAGTTATTATAGTGTTAAGTAAATAAAGGCGGTTGATATTATGAAAATTTCAACAAAAGGCAGATACGCTCTGCGTATGCTTATTGACCTTGCACAGCATCAGGATGAGGGATATATTGCGCTCAAGGATATTGCGGCACGTCAGAATATTTCAAAAAAATATCTTGAGCAGATTGTGCCGATTCTCAACAGGTCCGATATTCTCAATACTAACAGAGGCTATCAGGGCGGTTACAGACTTGCCAAAGCTCCCGAAAATTACACAGTCGGCAATATTCTGCGCCTTACCGAGGGCAGTCTTGCTCCCGTAGCCTGTCTTGACTACAATCCCGTCGGCTGTGAACACAGCGGTGAATGCCCTACCTTACCGATATGGAAGGGACTTAATAAGGTAATCTGCGATTATCTTGACGGAATAACCTTGCAGGATATTATTGATATGCAGAAGGACAAGCCTGCAAATGATTATGTAATCTAATTCGGAATGCGGAATTCGGAATTGCGGTCGAGTGGATAGGTTCGAATAATTCAAAAGTTTGGTGCCCGAATTTAAAATTGATATATAGGTAACGTTT
>DKWR01000009.1 GCA_002491825.1 Ruminococcaceae bacterium UBA7147 | reverse complement strand
CATTTTGCAGGCAAAATGACAGCTTTTTCTGCGAAAACGGCAACCCTTTTGTCACTTCGTGACATTTCCCCTATCAGGGGAATTTCCTCAAAAGGGGAGCATTGGATATAACGGCAAAGTCTTGTTGTATAAATTTTAAATTTTCTGCTTATTATGACTTTTTATACAAGCTGAAGCGGACTGCTTTTGCAGTCCGCTTTGGTATGTGCTAAAATTTTGTTATGTGCTAAAAAGTGATAAAATCAATTTCTGACATTTTATATTTTTTTCTGTACAGACTCGGCGTGATAGAATAGTATCTTTTAAATTCTCTGTTAAAAAGCGAAAGGTTAAAGAATCCGCAGGTGTGAGCAATCTGCAAAATGCTTTCATCGGTTTCTTTCAGCATATTTGCGGCGTTGTTCAGGCGAAGAATTTTTATGTATTCAACGCAGGTCATTTTTGTGCATTCCTTAAACAGCTTCATAAAGTAGCTTGAGCTTAATCCTACGTGCGATGCAATTTCGTCAATCGTAAGCTTGCCCGATGCATTCTGCTGAATATAGCTGATTGACTGTTTTATAATGCTTTTTGTTTCAATGTGGTTTGAAGACTGTGACGACATAGAAAGATAATTGTTCTTGTACAGCTCAATAAAAAAGTCGAATAAATTACGTTTAATTTCAAGCTGAAAAAAAGGTCCTCGCCTTTCAACGCAGGAATCTATCAGTTGCAGAGGCGTTCTCAACTGCTCATATCCCTTGTTTTGCATATGTATAACGGGTAATTCTACCTTTGTGTTAATCAGCTCGGTAAAGAATTTATCGGTGTTGTATTCATTGTTTTTAGACATTAGGTAGTCGTTATCAACGATATAGCAAATATCAATAAGGTCGTTGTTTTCAGATTTTCCGCTGTGAATAATTCTCGGTGCAATAAAAATAATGTCGCCTTTTCCGACGTTGTATTCGGTGTCGTCAATAAAGAAGCTTCCGCTTCCGCTGACAACATAGTGTATTTCAATTTCCTCGTGCCAGTGAAACTGAAACCCCGAAAAGCCGTCGGAATAGTCAAATTGATAATAGCGGAACGGCATATCCGATTCCTTAATTTCAGTCTTTTCATCATTCGGATTTTCAATGATTTTTTTCATAAAAGCCTCAAATAAAATAGGATAGTATCACTAATTAATATTTTAGTACAAGATATTTCAAATGTATTATAATATAATAGACAAGGTATGACAAGAGTCAAATCTTATCGAAATTTTAGAAGTTGGAGAAATTAAAAATGAAATGGAGTAATAAAATCATCAGCTCGTTGCTTGCTGCCGGTCTGGTAATGTCATCATCCGTTGTCGGATTTTCAGCAGTAACGACAAGCAATAGTGAAGTTGCAGCTTCGTCTACTGTCGACTTCGAACAGCCTGATAACGTTCAGGAAGGCGTTATCCTTCACTGCTGGAACTGGTCGTACAACAACATCAAAAAGTATCTTCCTCAGATTGCTGCGGCAGGCTACACTGCTGTTCAGACATCACCGGTAACACAGCCAAAGGACTATTACTGGGAAGGCACAGCTTACGGTAATGTCGGAATCCCCGACGGTCTTGGCGGAAACGATGGCAACTGGTGGAAAAGCTATCAGCCTGTAACCGAAGAAATCTGCGACAACGGTCACACATGGTATGGCACAAAGGCTGAATTCAAGGCTATGTGCGATGAAGCCGAAAAGTACGGAATCAAGGTTATAGTTGATATTGTTGCAAACCATATGGGCAACATAAAGGGCTGGAAAATCGGCTCTGTTGAAGAGGTTATGGGTGACATTTCACCTCAGGTAGGTGCATTCTGGAATCCCGATATGCTTACAGATCCCTCTTACTGGCACATAAGCACAAGCTGGGTACATTCAAGCGACGGACGTTTTGACGTTACTCAGGGTAATATGGGTATGCCCGACCTTAACACGGGTGACAAAAAGGTTCAGAATATGATTCTCAACCTTCTCAAGGAATGTATAGACAATGGTGCAGACGGCTTCAGATTTGACGCCGCAAAGCACATTGAAACTCCGAAAGATGACGCTGCTTTTGCAAGTGATTTCTGGGATGTAGTTCTTGACGGTGCAACAAGCCATGCAAAGAGCACAAAGAACTTTACACCTTATTATTACGGTGAGGTTCTCAACAGAATTGATAGCACAGCTGCTGAAAATTATTATTTGAGCAAGATGTCCGTTACCGATAACTCAACAGGCGACAACATCAGAAACTCGCTTAAATACGGTCAGGTCGGCGGTGCTTCAAACTCAGGCTACTGCGGTTACGCTCACGGTCAGGGCAACAAGGTAGTACTCTGGGCTGAATCACACGATACATATATGGGCGGCGGCTCATCGTACGACTGCAATGACTCGACAATCAACAGGGCTTGGGCAATCGTAGCTTCAAGAAAAGATTCAACAGGTCTTTATTTTGCAAGACCTTTCTATTCATACGAAAGACTTAACGATGACCAGAACGGTTACGACGCAAGAAAAGACCCGATCCAGCTGGCTAAAGAAATCAGACAGACACAGATGGGTGAGGTCGGAACATTAACATGGATGGACACCTGCGTTGCAGAGGTTAATCGTTTCAGAAACCACTTTGTAGGTCAGAGCGAAAGCCTTGGTAATTCAGGCGACACACTCTTCTACAACGTAAGAGGCAACAGCGGCGTTGTTATTGTAAGCACAAAGGGTGCAGGCGACGTAAGCGTAAGTCTCGGCGGAAAGATGAAGGATGGTACATATACCGATCAGGTATCAGGCAATACATTCACTGTTTCAGGTGGAACAATCAAAGGTACAATCGGAAACGAAGACGGTATTGCAGTAGTTTACAACACTACTTCAGTACCCAGAAGTACAATTGAAGCTCCCAGAGAGAACTTTGCCGCTGAATCAATCGACATCACAGTCGGTCTTGATAATGCAACAAAGGGTACATACAGCATCAACGGCGGTGCCGCTGTAACATACACAAAGGACACAACCTTTACTATCGGCGCAGGCGATGCAATCGGAACAGAGTACACTGTTGTACTCACCGCAACTGACGGTACAAACACAACATCCGGTACATACACCTTTACAAAGGAAAGTAAGGACGTTACATATCCCACAGAACCGGGCTATTCAGCTCCTACAACTGTACCTGCAACAACCCAGCCGGCTACAACAGCAACACAGCCGACAACTCAGCCGCAGAACAAGGTGCTTATCGGCGACGCTGACTTAAACGGTAAAATAACAATTTCTGACGCAACGGTAGTTCAGCTTCATTCTTCTGAAAGCAGTACGCTCACCGGTGACGCTCTTACAGCGGCTGACGTTGATAAGAACGGTCAGATTAACATCAAGGATGCAACAGCTATCCAGTATTATCTTGCAGAGCTCACATATGAAGGCTCCTACTGCGGAACATATACAGGCGGCGAAACTCCCACAGAGCCTGAAACAACTGAACCGGCTTCAAAGAATTACCTCTATTATAAGAACACTAACAACTGGAGCAAGGTAATGGCTTATTACTGGAGCGACAGCAATTCAAAAATGACAACATGGCCGGGTGTTGATACAGAAAGCCTTGGCAACAATGTTTATCGTGTAGAAGTTCCGAGTGACGCTACTTTCATTATTTTCAACAACGGCAGCGGCGGCAACGGAAATCAGACAACCGATTTGACAATCAGCGGAATGAACAAGATTTATGAAAACGGTTCGTGGTCTGACTATAACGGTTAATCAGCTCATTTGTCTCACTTTATAAATATAAGGAAAAATCCTCCGAAGTTTCTTCAGAGGATTTTTCTGTTTTTTCACCTTTTTTCTTGTATTTTTCAAAATAATATGTTAAATTCAGGATAAATACAAGAACAGTATTTGGAGGATTGCTATGGCTCGAAATACGTTAGTTAAAATTTTTTGGATATTACAATGACTGTTGTCTACCTGATGCTTATGTTTGCAAGAGGTGCAGGCGAATTTTTTCACGAGGCGGCAGGCATCGGCATAGGAATTCTTTTTATAATACATATCCTGTTAAATCTATCAATGACAAAGGGCTTGTTCAGAAGCGTAAATAACAGAAAAGCAAAGCCTGTAAGAATTATTCAGTTTATCTCTGATATTTTGCTTATGATATGTATGCCCGTTGTAATTATAACCGGTATATTAATTGCAAGAGAACTTCTTGTAATTGATTCAGGCTTGCCGTGGGAACTTATTTTTACAATCCACAACGTTCTTTCGTATGTATGTTTAGGTGTAATGGCTGTACATCTCTTACTGCATTTAAAATACCTTGTCGGTGTTTGCACAAAATTCCCGTTGCTTTTAAAGGGCGCTGCGCTTAAATCAGCGTTAATAAGATTCGGAGCAGGAGCGGCAGGGGAGAAATGCAGGCTCTACAGGGAGAAAATGAATATAATGAGATGTATTATTCAAGTTCAAATTAATCTGTCAGCAATACGTACAATTTCAGCTGTTGGAATTTTTAGCTATATATAGATGAAAGGGCAGACGCAGCGTCTGCCCTTATATTATGAACATCCTCAGCCCAAAAGCTTATTTTCAGTGACGGTTACTCATTTATCAGCAACCGCAACCGCAGCTGTTGTTGTTGTCATAACCATTGTTGCCGCAGCAGCAGAGGATGATGATAAGAAGAATGATCCAAGTGCAGCAATTGCCGTTTCCGTTTCCGAAAAAGTTACACATACGCTTTCCTCCTTTCGTTTACATTACCATATTATTATAAAACCATAAATCGGTTACATTGATTTTTGTATCTCGTATAGATTTCAGGAAAAAAACCTGACATTCAAGAAGCAAAACCATAATTTAGCGGTGGATTATAGCAACGTTGACGTAGGGACACGGCGTGCCGTGTCCACACAAAAATTGCTATGCAATTTTTGTGAATGGGACGTGTAGGAACCCGTCCCCTACGGAAATGTTTGTTGGTTACTATAATGTCGATATAATTTATTGCGTTTGTTAGTAAATACGGACACGGCACGCCGTGTCCCTACGACTGAAAACCAAACGTTTCCTATATCACCGTAGGGGACGGCATCCTTGACGTCCCGAAACGTAACCTACATATCAACTTAAAATTCGGGTTACAATTTTTTCCCAAACAAACTGACTTTTCCACTC
>DKWR01000042.1 GCA_002491825.1 Ruminococcaceae bacterium UBA7147 | reverse complement strand
TTCCAACGCTAAATTATAGTTTACTCGAGGTACTCGGCTTATTTTCTTTTAACGCCTTTAAGCTTAGGTCTTCTGAAATCAATAATTAAACCAATAAGAACTGCTCCGACAATAAGAATAACCGTTTCGGGGAGCATATATGCACCGTTGTAGGTAAGAGAATAGAGCCACGCAGGCATATCATTTGCAAAGCCGCTCCATACTGTAATTCCACTGATGAAATGACAGATAAAGCGAAGAACTCCCGTAAGCAGTCCGCCGAGTCCCAAGCCGACAGATTGATTTTTAACACCTCTGAAAATTCCGCCCAGACCCGCAACGCCGTAGGCGATAAGGTAGTCAAACAGCGCAATCGTCACAACTGCAATTCCCGATGTCGCATATGAGAAGTTCGACATACCCAGCAAAAGCTGTATAAGACCGAAAACAACGCCAGTAAAGCAACCCCACAAAAGGTTGTAGCGGTAGCCGATAATGAGGATAGGGAGCATTGAGCAGATTGTAATACTCCCGCCGAACGGCCACTCAATTTTAAGCAAACTCAGAACAGTTGCAAGTGCAATCATAACCGCACTTTCGCACAGCATAATAACTTTTTTATTCATAAAATATCCCTCTTTTAAAAATGTGGGGAACAACCTGAGCTGTTCCCTTTTATAGATTAATCTTTTGCAATCTTGAGAGAAATATCAAACGCTGTTACCGAGTGAGTGAGTGCTCCCATTGAGATAATGTCAACGCCTGTTTCGGCAATTTCACGCAGTCTTTCGTCGGTGATTCCGCCGCTTGCTTCTAACAAGGCTCTGCCGTCGGTGATTTCAACAGCCTGTTTCATCATCTCTGTGCTCATATTGTCGAGCATAATTACGTCAACCTTGGCGTCAAGAGCCTGCTGTAGCTCGTCAAGATTTCTTACCTCAAGCTCAATCTTCGTCATATGACCGAGCTTTGTCTTGAGCTTTGCGACAGCATTTGCTATTCCGCCGCCTGCGTCAACGTGATTGTCCTTCAGCATTGCGGCATCCGACAGATTGTAGCGGTGATTCCTGCCGCCGCCGACTGTTACTGCGTACTTTTGCAGAGGTCTTAATCCCGGCAGAGTTTTTCTCGTATCGGCAATTGATGCATTAGTGCCCTTTACAAGCTCAACAGCCTTGTTTGTTGCCGTTGCAACACCGCTCATATGCTGAATGAGGTTGAGTGCAGTGCGCTCGCCCTCTAAAATTGTTCTTGTCTTGCCGTGGATTTCTGCGATAATGTCGCCTTTTGTAAGCTTATCGCCGTCTTTTTTGAAAGCCTTAACTTCAAAGCCTGTCGGCTGTAAAATCTCAAATACTCTTAACGCAACTTCAAGTCCGCAGAGTACGCCGTCGCTCTTTGCAAGAAATTTTGCAGTGTTTTCCTGCACCTCGTCAATCAGATAATCTGTCGTCGTGTCGAGGTAGTTAATGTCCTCAAGCAGTGCTGTTTTGATAAGGTTGTCAACGTAAATGCTGTTTAAAATCATAGGTTAATACCCTCCCGTACTTCTTCAAGAATTATGCTTGCAACAATTGCAATGCTTCTGGCTTCAACAAGGTCAGATGTGATTTCGTAATCTTCGCTGAAAAGTGCGTCAACGTTTTTTTCGACTTTTTCATAGCTTTCGTCATACTTTTCAGGCTTCGGAATTACAAAGTAAGTGTCCTGTAAAATTTCTCTAATCTGTGAACGGAAACCGTGAGGCATAGATTTTCCCTCAACAGGTTTATAGGCAGGCTCATTGCCGAGCGGCTTTCTGCCGTATTTTTCAATTCTGCGTGTAATGTCCTCTGCCGCCGCACGTGAAAATACAAGAGCCTCAAGCAGTGAATTGCTTGCAAGTCGGTTTGCTCCGTGAACGCCTGTGTGGGAACATTCTCCTGCGGCGTAGAGTCCGTCAATCGAGGTTTTGGCGTCAAGGTCAACGTTGATGCCACCCATAAGGTAGTGCTGGCACGGAAAGACGGGAATCCTGTCTTTGGTAATGTCAACGCCCTCTTCAAGACATCTTGAATAAATCATAGGAAATCTCTCTTTAATAAATTTCGCAGGCTTATCCGTAATGTCAAGGTAGAATTTCTCGCTCTTTGTCTTAATCGACTCCCTGATAATTGCGTTTGAAACAACGTCCCTCGGAGCAAGCTCTCCTCGGCTGTCGTAGTCAAATGCAAAGCGTTCTCCGTTGCAGTTGAGCAGAACAGCGCCCTCTCCACGAACAGCCTCGCTTATCAGAAAACGCTCTCTGTCCTTATCGGCGGCGAATGCCGTTGGGTGGAACTGCACACGCGAAAGGTGGCTTATCTTTGCACCGAGCAAATATGCAAACGCAATTCCGTCGCCCGTTGCAATTGCGGAGTTTGTCGTGTATTTATAAACTCTGCCTATTCCGCCCGTTGCAAGCAGACAGTAATTACAGCCGTAATGATAGCTTTTGCCGTCCTTTAAAATGCTGATGTAAAAACCGTGCAGAGCCTTGTCGATTGAATATACAAGCGCATTATCGCAAATAGTAACATTGGGCAGAGTGCGTACAACGTCAATCAGTCCGTCAACAATAGCCTTGCCTGTTGAGTCCTTGTGGTGAACAATTCTGTGGCGGCTGTGACCTGCCTCGAGTGTTTTACACATAGTACCGTCGGGGTTGAGGTCAAAATCAACACCCAGCTCCTTGATTCTCATTACATCGGCAGGACCCTCCGAAACGAGCTTTTCAACGGCGGAGAGATTGTTTTTGTACTTTCCTGCAATCAGTGTGTCGTTGATATGAAGCTTGTAGTTGTCGTGAACGGTGTCAAGCACGCAGGCAACGCCGCCCTGTGCAAGCGAGCTGTTTGAAAGCGGCAAATCACGCTTTGAAACGAGCAGAACGCTTATGTTCTTTGGAAAATTCAGCGCCGCATATAAGCCTGCCGCACCTGTGCCGACGATAATGACGTCATATTTTTTATCCATATATAAGACCTCGGAAAAATATTTGATAAATTGTAAAGTCTGTCATTTACAAATTAATACTGATATATTATACTACTAATTGGAAAAATAGTAAAGCGGTTATTTAATTAACAATTAACAATTAACAATTATGTCTGCGGTTATCTGCCGCAAAATACAAAATATGAACACGAAGGATATTTTATGGAACTTAAAAGCAATGAAGAAAAAATCACCCGAGCACTGCTTGTCAACGTTGATACAAGAGAATATGACGCACAGGCTTCTCTTGAGGAGCTGTTTGAGCTTGTAAAAAGTGCAGGAGCAGAGCCTGTTTTTTCGGTAACGCAGAACTTAAGTAAGGTTGAAGCCGCAACGTATGTCGGAACAGGTAAGCTTGCCGAAATTACCGAAATCTGCAATGCGCAGGATATTGATTTAATTGTAGCTGACAGCGAGCTTTCGCCGACTCAGATTAAAAATATGGAAGCCGAAACTGACGTGAGAGTAATTGACCGCACAACTCTTATTCTCGATATTTTTGCACAGCGGGCACGCTCAAAAGAGGGTAAGCTACAGGTTGAGCTTGCACAGCTGAAGTATATGCTCCCTCGCCTTACCGGAAAGGGAATTGCGATGTCAAGGCTCGGCGGCGGTATCGGCACAAGAGGACCGGGCGAAACAAAGCTCGAAACAGACCGCCGTCACATCAGGCGCAGAATGGAAACGCTTAAGGAAGAGCTTGCTGATCTTGAAAAGCACCGCAATATGCTCAGAAAAAGGCGAGAAAAGGACGGCGTAATTACCGTTGCAATAGTCGGCTACACGAACGCAGGAAAGTCAACGCTGATGAATTACTTAACCGATGCAGGAGTGCTTGCACAGGACAAGCTTTTTGCAACGCTTGATCCGACCTCACGTGCGCTGAAACTGCCGAGCGGAGTAACGGTAATGCTGATTGACACGGTAGGACTTGTGCGCAGACTTCCGCACCACCTTGTTGAAGCGTTCCGCTCAACGCTTGAAGAGGCGGCGCAGTCGGATATAATTTTGAACGTATGTGACGCATCAAGCGAAGAGGCGAGAATGCATATGCAGGTTACAACCGATTTGCTTGAATCCCTCGGCTGCGGTGACAGACCGATTATCACCGTGTTGAACAAGTGCGATTTGGTAAACGATGACTTGTTGGCACAGGATTTCTGCTCATATATCCGCATAAGCGCAAAGAACGGTACCGGAGTAGACAGACTTTTGCAGGCGATTGACGATAACCTTCCCGTCAGAATGAAGCGTGTAAAGCTGCTCATTCCCTTTGCAAACGCAGGACTTGCAAGCGAAATCCGTTCAAAAGGCACTCTTATCTGTGAGGAATACGTTTCCGAGGGCTTGGAAATTGAGGCGGTTGTCGATGAAATGCTTTATTCAAAGCTGAAACAATTTGAAATTAATAAATAAAAAAATCATATCAATGTTAATAATTGTGTTGAAAATGTTAAAATTGTTTGGTATAATAAAGAAGGGTTATAGATGGAATTATTTGAGATAATTCAGTCAATAGATTTTTCGATTCTTGATTTTATTCAGAATACTTTTAAATGTGTTTTCCTTGATTATGTGCTGGCTTTTTTCAGTTATATCGGCGAAGCAGGCGGCATATGGATTATTGCGTCGGTAATTATGATGTGCTTTCGCAAAACAAGGGCAACCGGCGTTATGGTTTTGTGCGCAGTAGTTGTCGGTTTTTTAATCGGCGAAGTGGGATTGAAGCATTTTATCGCTCGTGAAAGACCGTTTGTTGTAAATCCGTCGGTTGTACCGTTTATCAAGGCACCGAGCGGCTACAGCTTTCCGTCGGGACACAGCTGTTCGTCTTTTGCGGCGGCAACGGTGCTTTTGATGCGTGATAAGAGGTTCGGGATTCCTGCCCTTGCGATTGCCGTTCTGATTGCATTTTCAAGGCTATATAATTATGTTCACTTTCCGTCCGACGTGCTCTGCGGAATTTTACTTGGTGTGCTCTGCGCAGTAGTTACCGTAGTGATTTTCAGAAAAGCAGGGTTTGACAAAAAGCTGTCGGGCGACTTAAAATACAAGAAGGTTGATGATAATGCAGAAAAATTATAGATTTGTCGGCAAAACCTCGAAGGACAGCTTTCTGATTAAAGGCTTTAACGTGTTTTCCGAAAAGTGGAAGCACGCGGGCGGTTGTGCCTCTGTTACAAATCCGCAAAACGGCAGAACATATGTGTTTTCAAAGTACGAAAGCTGCGGAGTGGAGTTTGTTGCAGGCAAGGACGCTAACGGCTACTGGCTGTTCTTTGTTGAGGTTTAAAATATTTTATGGGAGAGGTATATTAAAATGTGCAATAAAAATCTGCTTGCTGATAATCTTTTTGATTACAGCAAAACAATAGCAAAGCCACTTCTTGAAAGCGTTGATTATCCTTGGGAAGCGTTGCCGAAAATAAAGGATTTCATTATTGAGCTCGGCAAAACGCTTGACCCCGAAATCTATGAGCAGAGGGGAGAAAACATCTGGGTTGCAAAGAGCGCAACTGTTTTTCCGTCGGCATATCTCGGCGGACCGCTCATCATCTGCGAGGACGCAGAGGTACGTCACTGCGCTTTTATCAGAGGAAGTGCAATTGTCGGCAAGGGCGCAGTTGTGGGTAACTCAACTGAGCTTAAAAATTCAATCCTCTTTGATGGCGTACAGGTTCCTCATTACAACTATATCGGCGACAGTATTCTCGGCTATAAGGCGCATACGGGTGCGGGAACAATCACCTCAAACCTCAAGAGTGATAAGAGTCTTGTAACGGTGCTTTGCGACAATGATAAGGTTGAAACGGGCGTTAAGAAGTTCGGAGCAATGCTCGGTGACCACGTTGAGGTCGGCTGTAACAGCGTTTTGAATCCCGGCTCGGTTGTCGGAAGAAACACAAACGTTTATCCGCTTTCGTTTGTAAGAGGTTACGTCCCCGAAAACAGCATATATAAGCGTTTGGGCGAGATTGCGGAAAAAATTTAATTTTAAATAAAGAAGGTCGGAACAGCGTATTTTAGTATTGTTCCGACCTTTTTATTAACTGTTTACTTTGCGTTTATGTTAATATACTCTGCTTTTAATTTCGAATAAAGAATTTTCTGACTGCTGTACAGTCCGTAATATCCGCTCAGCATATAGCTTACTGCGCTTGCAATTCCGAAGAAAATAAGTCCCTGCGCACCGAAAACCTCAACGCTCAAAAGAATTGAGGCAATAGGACAGTTGATAACTCCGCAGAACAGGCAAATCAATCCTATAGCCGCACCGAACGACGGGTCAAGTCCCAAAAGACCTCCGAAAACACAGCCGAACGTTGAGCCGATAAACAGCGTCGGCACAATTTCGCCGCCTTTGTAGCCACACCCGATTGTGACGGCGGTGAAAATTATTTTAAGTATAAACGCCTCGGGTTTTGTATTTCCGCCGATTGCGTATGCAATTATCTCCGAGCCTGCGCCGTTGTAGTCACGACAGCCCACAACAAATGTCAGTGCAATAATAATCAAACCGCCTGTGATAATTCGCAGGTATTCGTTTTTTATCAGCTTTTTTGCCCACTTCTGCGTTTTTCGCATTGCAACGCAGAAAATGATACTTATAACAGCACAAGCGGCGGCAAGTCCTATAACCTGAATAAGTGAAATAAAGTCAAGCTTCGGAATGGCTTTAATTATGTCAAAGTGCAGAGGAGTAACCCCGAGTTGTATTGAAACAAAGTACGCAATCACCGCCGAGGTAAAACAGGGAACAAGCGCAGAGTAGTACGCAACGCCCACGCTGATTACTTCGAGCGCAAAGAATGCGGCGGTGATAGGAGTGCAGAAAAGCGAGGAGAAAAGTCCGCTCATTCCGCACATAACCGCAACGTGAATGTCGCTTTCTTCAAGGTGTAAAATTCTGCCGACGATAGTTCCCAGACTTCCGCCAAGCTGAAGTGCGGCACCCTCTCTGCCTGCCGAACCGCCGAAAAGGTGAGTAATAATCGTGCTTACAAATATCAGCGGAGCAATGACAAACGGAACGTGATTTTTGTTCCTGATAGACTCCAGAACGCAGTTTGTACCCGGGTCGTTTTCTATTCTGCACAGCTTGTACAGAAAAACAATCAGAACACCGCCCAATGGCAACAGAAAAATCAGATACCACAGACTGCTTTCAAAACTGTTTGCATATTTAATGCACACGCTGAAAAGCGAGCCAATCGCACCGCCGATAAGTCCCGTTGCGGACGCAATTAAAAGCCATTTTACAAAGGTCTTTACATACTGCCACGCAGAAGTAACTTTATGTATAAAAAGTTTTTTTATGTTGTTCAAATGTACCGCCTCTTTTATATTGTTATTTTACCACATCTTCTGTAATTTTACAATTCATATTTATAAAGAGGTGGACTGAGGACTTGAAAATCCAAAAAATAAATGTTGAAAAGCATAGCATAAAATGATATAATAATTATAATTATGCAGAAATATGTTTGTTATGTTTGAAAAGAGGACTAAAATGGCTATTAAGGTTACACTTCTGACGCATACGCCGAATCCAGAGCAAACCGTTGCAATGGCGGCAAAGCTCTGTTATTCGCCGTCGGGAATTGAAGATATAAGAGAAGGACTTACCGAGGAAAAAACAGCTTCGTTTATCAATATGCTTTCCAACCTCGGACACGCAAGTCCCACAGAGCACGCAGTATTCACCTTCGGTATTGAGGGAATTTCAAGAGCCTGCTCTCACCAGCTTGTGCGACACAGAATCGCATCCTACAGTCAGCAGTCACAGCGTTACGTTGACGGAACGAAGTTTGAATTTGTAACTCCGCCCGAGATTGCAAAAAACGAAAAAGCACTGAACGCATATAATAAGGTGATTTCACTTCAGGCTGACGCTTACAAGGAAATAAGAGATGCACTTGCCGCAGGATATATCAAGGATTTTTGCAGTGAAAACGGAAATGATATTAGCGGCAGTGATGAAGAAATTATAGAAAAATTCGGAAAAGAGAACAAAAAGCAGTGCTCCGCTTTCATAAAAAAGGCTAACGAGGACGCACGTTTTATTCTTCCGAATGCGTCAACTACCAAAATTGTCTGCTCGTTCAACGCTCGCAGTCTGCAAAACTTCTTTGCGCACCGCTGCTGCAACCGTGCACAGTGGGAAATCCGTGAGGTAGCAGAGCAGATGCTTTTGCAGTGCCTTGAAGTTGCGCCTAATCTCTTCAAAAACTGCGGACCTTCCTGCCTTTTCGGACCCTGTCCCGAGGGCAATATGTGCTGCGGAAAGCAAAAGGAAATGCGCCAAAAATACGGTAAATAATACAGGTGTTTATATGAAAAGCAAAATTATTGTAATTGAAGGTCTTGACGGCAGCGGAAAGGCTACCCAGACCGAAATTCTTGCAGAAAAGCTTAAAAATCAGGGCTTGAATGTAAGAAAGCTTGAATTTCCCGATTACGCAAGTCCAAGCTCCGCTCTTGTAAAAATGTATCTCGGCGGTGATTTCGGCGATAAGCCCGAGGACGTAAACGCCTATACTGCATCTGCGTTCTACGCTGTTGACAGGGCGGCAAGCTACTTACAGCACTGGAAAAAGGATTACGAGCAAGGCTGTTGTATTTTAAGTGACAGATATGCAACTTCAAATATTATCTACCAGATGTCAAAGCTTGATGACAGCGAGCGTGACTCCTTTATCGAGTGGCAGAGCGATTTTGAATACGAAAAGCTCGGGATTCCGAAACCCGACGTCGTAATTTACCTTGATGTTGAGCCGCAGGTTTCACAGAAGCTTATGGAAAAACGCTACGGCGGCGACATCTCGAAAAAGGATATTCACGAAAAAAATTTAAAATTCCTGCTTGAGTGCAGAAGAAGTGCGCTCTATGCGGCTGAAAAATGCTCGTGGAGAATAATTAACTGTTGTGAAAACGGTGAAATTAAAAGCATTGAAAAAATTTCGGAAGAAATCGACAAGGCGGTATCAGATATTTTATGCTGAATTTTACGCTGATTGAAAAATCACAGATTGAAGAATACAAAAAATATTACGATTACTCAACAGCTTTCGGATGTGACCTTAATCTGCTCAACGCCTACCTTTGGCGTGACGAGTACAATATAAATTTTGCGGTTTACGACGATACGCTGATAAAGGCATATTTTAAGGACGACGGCAGTGTATGGGGTTACTGTATGCCGACGGGAAAGAACATAAAGGGTGCGCTTGAGGAGATTTTTGCCGACGCTCTTGAAAGAGGCAAAAAGCCGTTTATTGTAATGCTTACAAACGGACAGAGAGCAATGCTTGAGTCAATGTTTCCGTCAAAATTCACCTTTGAGCGCTCACCCGAAAATCAGGATTATATCTACCTGACCGAAGAACTTGTAACGCTTCGGGGCAAAAGATTTCACGCAAAGCGAAACCATATTTCAAGGTTCTACAAAACTTACGATAACACACGTTTTGAAACCATTGATGATGACAACAAGTACGATGCCTTAAAGGTTGTGCTCGGCTGGTACGCCGAAAACGGAATCCCCTCCGAGAATAACGAAGAGGTAAAGGCAATTTGTGAGAGCCTTGAAAATCTTGAAGATTTCAATATGCAGGGTGCAGTGCTTTATGTTGACGAAAAGCCTGTTGCAATGACGCTTGGCAGTGAGATTTCTCCGAACGTTTATGACATAAATTTTGAAAAGGCTTTGCGTGAATATGACGGAGTTTATTCGGTGATAAACAACGAGTTTGCAAAAACTCTTACAAAATATAAGTATATAAACAGGGAAGAGGATATGGGACTTGAAGGTTTGAGAAAGTCAAAGCTTTCCTACAATCCTGTAATCATTCTTGACCGCTACAATGCAAGATTAAAATATGAAGCTTAATTTTGAAAAAAATAAATCAGAATATATTCCGCTTTTAAAAAAGCTCTGGCTTGACTGCTTTGAAGAAAAAAGCGAGGCGGTTGATTTGTTCTTTAACCGTTGTCTTGACTTTACTTCAATTTACACCGCAAGTATTGGGGACAAGCCTGTTGCAATGCTGTATCTTATTCACTCAACGCTTAACGGCAAAAAGGCTCACTACCTATGTTCTGCCGCAACGTCACGTGATTACAGAAACCTCGGAATAATGGGCAGGCTTATAGAATATGCTATGTCAGATTCACGCAAAAGCGGTGACATTTATTCGTTGCTTTTTCCTGCAAATGAAAAGCTTTACGGATATTACGAACGCTTTGGCTACAAACCGCTTTGCACAGCACGAAAAGCAGTTTTTACACGAGAAGAGCTGATTCGGTTTGCGGAGAATAATCAAAGTAATCTGACATCTGTTAATTCATATAATTATGAAGAACTGCAAAGGTTATGTTTAAAAGATAATTTTCTTTTACAGAATAATAAATTCATCTCCTTTGCATCAGATTACTATTCACTTTACGATTGCAAAACCGTAAAATCTGACAACTGCTTTGCTCTTGTGGAGGAGGAAAACGGCACTGCCGAAGTGTTTTACTCAATTTACGACAGCTTTTGTACACTTGCCGAAACGCTTATAAAAAACTCAATTGCAAGGCGTTTTGTATTTATGGGCAAGGCTGACGATAAGTTATATAAAAATTCTATAAACGAAAAATACGGGATGATAAAATCCCTTGAAAATAGTGAAAAAATTCCCGAAAATACCTATATCGGGATAACGCTTAATTGAAAGGAAATGCGAAATGTTCTATGTTTTTCTTGCAGAAGGCTTTGAAGAAACCGAGGCGCTTGCAACACTTGACGTAATGCGCCGTGCAAAGCTTGACGTTCTCACCGTCGGCGTAACAGGTGAAATGGTTACAAGCTCTCACAAGGTAACCGTTAAAGCCGACATTATGCCCGACAAAATCAACCTTGATAATATAGAGGGCGTTGTGCTCCCCGGCGGAATGCCCGGAACGCTGAACCTTGAAAAAGCCGACTGCGTAATAAATACAGTTAAATACTGCTACGATAACGATAAAATCGTTGCCGCAATCTGTGCCGCACCGTCAATTCTCGGTCATCTGGGAATGCTGAAGGGCAGAAAGGCTACCTGCTTCCCCGGCTTTGAAACAGAGCTTGAGGGTGCACAGTACACAGCCGCTCACACAGAAACAGACGGCAAGGTTATCACCGCAAAGGGCGCAGGTTGTGCGGTAGAGTTCGGTCATGCAATTGTTACCGCTGTTTTGTCAAAGGAAACAGCCGACAGTGTAATTGAGGCTATGCAATGCCTTTAAGCAAAAATATCAGACAGCGAAAAAAAGAGCTTCGCACCGTCTACAAGCGACTGCGAGCAAATTGCCCTAAAGACGTAAAAAGGGAGCTTGACAAAAAGCTTACAGAGAAATTTTTGTCGCTTGACGAATACAAAAAATGCAGAACGCTTTTTGCGTTTGTTTCAACGCCGATTGAGGTTGATACCTCAAAAATAATTGAAAAGGCTCTCAAAGACGGCAAACGCCTTGCCGTTCCTAAATGCATAGACAAGACGGGACTAATGGACTTTTACTATATAAATTCCACCGATTGCCTTAAAAAAGGAGCGTTTTCGATTATGGAGCCTGACGAAGAAATCTGCGAAAAGGTTACTGATTTTTCGGACGGCTTGTGCCTTGTGCCCGGACTTTGCTTTGACTATCAGGGCTACAGACTCGGATTCGGCAAGGGCTACTACGACAGATTTCTTGAAAAATTCAGCGGAATCAGCGTTGGAATCTGCTACTCACGCTGTATAGAAAAAGAACTTCCAAAAGGCATTTTTGATAAAAACGCCGACATTCTTGTTACCGATAAATTTATTAACTATATTACGTAATGCATCAAAAAAGGAATGATACATATGAGCCTTGACAATAATAATTTTACACAGGATAATCTTGAACAGCAAAGGCGCCGTAAGGCTGAAAACTTTCATCTTAGTATACGTGACAACTATGATGATGACGGTGAAAACGGCTACAGCGAATCTGACGAGCTTAACTCATACAGCGGTCAGGACGTAAAAGACGAGATTGCCAGACAGTCCAAAAATGCTCTTAAAAAGAAAAAGAAAGCCGAAAAGAAGGAGCTTAAAGCAAAGAATAAGCATAACCGCCGATATTTCAGATGGTTCTGGATTATTTCGGTTGTAACAGTCGGCGCAATGCTTTCTGTGTTTTTAATAACGGGAATGAACGATTTGCTCGCAATTAAGCGCACCGATTCCTCAAAGGTCAAAATTGAAATTCCCGAAAATCCAACGCTTGACGATGTTGCCGACACACTTGCAAAGAACGGAATTATAGGCGAGCCGTCATATTTTAAAATGTTTGCAACAATAACAAAATCAGCCGACGATTTTACTCAGGGCACATACGAAATAAGCAAAAATATGGATTATGAGGCTATAATAAATTACCTTTTAAGCTCAAACAACAGAACCGATACCGTAAAGGTAATGATTACCGAAGGACAGAATGTGCTTGAAATTGCAAACACATTAAAAGAAAACGGAGTTTTAAGCAGTACGGACAAGTTCCTTGAGCTGTGCTCTTCCGATAAATTTGACAATGACTTCAGCTTCCTCAAAGCAATTAAGAACGGTAAGGACCGTTACTATAAGCTTGAGGGTTATCTCTATCCCGATACCTACGAATTCTATAAGAATGAGGACGCCGAAAGCACAATCTATAAGTTCCTCAACAACTACGAAATGAAGCTCAGCGAAAAGCAGGATGTAAGCGGTTACGACAAGCTTATGACTGTAAACAAGCTTATTGAAGACAGCGGAAGTGAATATTCGCTTGACGAGATTATGACTATAGCTTCGATTATTCAGGCTGAGGCGGCTGATGTTGACGATATGTACAACGTATCTTCAATTCTCCACAACAGACTGTCTGCTGACGCTGATATGGGTGTTTCAAACCTTGGACTTGACTCAACAAAGTTCTATCCCTACAGGAGTGCTCTTGATGTTCCGAAAAACGAGGGTAAGAATTACACCAGTAAGTACGATACCTACAATAAATCGGGACTTCCCGCAGGACCTATCTGCAACCCGGGAATGGACGCAATCCTTGCGGCTATCAATCCAAACGATACAGGCTATTACTACTTCTGCCACGATAAGGACGGAAACGCATACTACGCTTCCACAATCTACGAGCACGAAGCAAATCTGGAGTATATACAATGATAAAGAAACCTGAAATTTTATCGCCGGCAGGCGATCCGGAGTGCCTTGATTCTGCGCTGAAATTCGGTGCTGACGCAGTTTTCCTCGCAGGAAAAATGTTCGGAATGAGGTCAGCTCCGCAGAATTTTGACAATACACAGCTAAAGCTTGCGTGTGAAAAGACTCACGCACTGGGCAAAAAGGTTCACGTAACCTGTAACGTTCTGCCACGCAATAAAGAGCTTGAATTTTTACCCGACTTTTTATCTTATGCGCAGGAATGCGGAGTTGACGCTCTTATAATTGCCGACCTCGGTGTTTTTGAGGCGGCAAAGCGCTACGCTCCGAAGGTTGCACGCCACATTTCAACGCAGGCAGGCGTAACAAACTACGCAACCGCAAATACGCTCTACAATATGGGTGCTTCAAGAGTGGTACTTGCAAGGGAAATTCCGCTTGACGAAATTGCAGAAATGCGTGCGAAAATTCCTCCCGAGCTTGAAATTGAGTGTTTTGTTCACGGTGCAATGTGCGTTTCGTTTTCGGGCAGATGTCTGATTTCAAGCTATATGACAGGCAGAGATGCAAACCACGGCGACTGTGCACAGCCCTGCCGCTGGAAATATCATCTCTTTGAAGAAAACAGAGAGGGACAGTATTTCCCTGTTGAAGAAACCTCCGACGGCACATATCTTTACAATTCAAGGGATTTGTGTATGATAGAGAATATACCCGAACTTGTAAAGGCAGGCGTTTCGAGCTTTAAGATTGAGGGCAGAGCAAAGTCTGCATATTACACAGCCGTTACGACAAACGCTTACCGCCACGCGGTGGACGATTATTTTGAAAATATGAGTGACGATTACAAGCTCAAGCCCTGGATTAAGGAAGAGCTTGAAAAAATCAGTCACAGGGAATACAACACAGGCTTTTACTTTAATCACGAGCCGGGACAGGTTACGGGCAACGGCGGATATATCCGTCACTACGACGCCGTAGCAGTGTGCGAAAAGTCGATTGACGATACAACATCTCTCATTTCACAGCGCAACAAGTTCCTTGTAGGCGATACTCTCGACGTTCTCCCCCCGAGCGGAATTCCGTTTAATATCAAATGTATTTTGCTGAAAAACGAGGACGGCGAATTTGTTGACAGCGCTCCGCATCCCACTCAAAAGCTCTTTATGCAGTCTGATAAAGCCGTTCCGACAGGCTCGGTAATAAGGAAATACAAAGGGTAGTCGTATTCCTCGACACTTAATTCGGGCAGACCGGTTGATATTATCAAACCTTCTTTGCCTGAACGTTTTTGAACAGTTTTTCGATAAAGTAAAAAAACTGTTGACAACTAAAAAAAACAGTCATATAATTTAGAAGATAAATATTTTTATTCGGCAATGACGGGATGAGTCGTTTTGAATCCTTACAGAGAGAAGCTGTCCGGTGCAAAGCTTCAGGTGGAAATTCGGCAGGCTGCCCCTGAGCTCCGTGTGATTAAGCACGGCGTATGTCTGCGTTAAAGGCTTGTAATCCGATGATTACTCAAAGCGGACGTTTACGTCAATTTGGGTGGTACCGCAGGAAATCCCTGTCCCATATTTTATATGGGGCAGTTTTTATTTTATAAAAATATTTCAGTAAATTGTTGCGAGCGACACATTGTTGCTCAAAATAAAAAGGAGAGTATATTATGCAATGGACAGGACTTAACGAATTAAGAGAAAAATTCCTTTCGTTCTTCGAATCAAAGGGTTGTTTAAGACTTCCCAGTTTTTCGCTTGTTCCGAAGGACGACAACAGCCTTCTGCTTATAAACAGCGGTATGGCTCCGATGAAAAAATATTTTACAGGTGAAATCACACCTCCACGCAAGCGTGTGACAACCTGTCAGAAGTGTATTCGTACACCCGATATTGAGCGTGTAGGAATCACAGCTCGTCACGGCACATTCTTTGAAATGCTCGGCAACTTCTCGTTCGGCGACTACTTCAAGCGTGAAGCAACAGCATGGGCGTGGGAATTTTTTACAGAGGTTCTCGAAATGCCCGTTGACAAGCTCTACGTTTCAATTTATCAGGACGACGACGAGGCATATAAAATCTGGACAGAGGAAGTCGGAGTTGACCCGTCGCATATGGTCAGACTCGGTAAAGAGGACAACTTCTGGGAGCACGGTTCAGGTCCCTGCGGTCCCTGCTCTGAAATCTACTTCGACAGAGGAGAGGACAAGGGCTGCGGAAGTCCCGACTGCGGCGTAGGCTGTGAGTGCGACAGATTTGTTGAGGTATGGAATCTTGTTTTCACACAGTTTGAAAACGACGGCAACGGCAACTACACTCCGCTTGACCACCCCAACATCGATACAGGTATGGGACTTGAACGTCTTGCCTGCGTAATGCAGGGCGTTGACAACCTTTTCCTTGTTGACACAATTCAGAATATTATGAAGCACATTTCACAGATTACAGGCGTTGAATACGGCAAAGACGAAAAGAGCGACATTTCACTTCGTGTAATCACCGACCATATCCGCAGTACAACCTTTATGATAGGCGACGGCGTTATGCCATCAAACGAAGGCAAGGGTTATGTGCTCCGCAGACTCTTAAGACGTGCCGCTCGTCACGGCAGACTTCTCGGCTATAAAGAGCCTTTTCTATATAAGGTTTGCGATACCGTAATCAAAGAAAATCTCACAGCTTATCCCGAATTAAAGGAAAAAGAGGAGTTTATCACAAAGGTTATCAAGGTTGAAGAAGAAAGCTTTGCAAAGACAATTGATCAGGGTTTAAGAATGCTCAATGCAATTATGGACAATAATGCAGTTAAAACCCTGAACGGTGAAGACGCATTCAAGCTCAATGATACCTACGGTTTCCCGATTGATTTGACAAGAGAAATCCTTTCAGAAAAAGGAATCAAGGTTGACGTTGACCGTTTTCAGGAGCTTTTGAAGGAGCAGAAAAAGCGTTCACGTGACGCCCGCAAAAACGCAGGTGCAGACGCTTGGATTTCCGAAGCAACCGACCTTTCCGACGTAGCAAAAACCGACTTTGTCGGCTACAGCGAGCTTTCCTGTGAATCAACAGTGCTTGCAATCGTTCGTGACGGCGAAAGAGTGGACAGCGTAAATGAGGGCGAAAGCGCAGTAATTGTTCTTGACAAAACTCCGTTCTATGCGGAAAGCGGCGGACAGGTAGGCGATACCGGTGTTCTCGAGAGCGGAAACTTCACAGCAGACGTTGACGATACAACAAAAGACCCGTCAGGAAATATATTCCTCCACGCTTGCACAGTAACGTGCGGCAGTGTTTCAGTCGGCTCAAAGGTAAGCTCGACTGTTGACAGCGAACGCCGTGCAGATATTACAAGAAACCACACAGCGGCTCACCTTTTACAGGCGGCACTTCGTGACGTTCTCGGCAACCACGTTCAGCAGGCAGGTCAGCTTGTTACAGATTCTTACTTCCGCTTTGACTTCACTCACTTTGAGGCTATGACTGCAAAGGAACTGATTGAAGTCGAAAACCTTGTAAATAAAAAGATTTTTGAGGCTATTGAAGTAAAGACGCAGGAAATGCCGATTGAAGAGGCTAAAAAGCTCGGAGCAATGGCACTGTTCGGCGAAAAGTACGGTGACGTTGTACGTGTTGTAAGCGCAGACGATTTCTCAATTGAGTTCTGCGGCGGTACTCACGCAAAGAATACTTCAAACCTCGGACTCTTCAAAATCCGTCAGGAAGGCTCTGTTGCCGCAGGCGTAAGAAGAATCGAAGCATTGACAGGCAACGGTGTACTAAATTATATCAACAACACAAATGCGGCTATTATGGGCGTCTGCTCTGCACTGAAAATTTCAAATCCGAAAGCGGTAGTTGAGGGCGCACAAAAGGCGGAAATTCTTATCAAAGGTCAGCAGAAAGAGATTAACGAGCTTAATTCAAAGCTTGCAGTTGCACAGCTTTCAGAGCTTTTTGTAGGCACAGAGGTTGAAAACGGCGTTAGAATCGTTACTTCAAAGGTTGATAACGCAAACGCAGACGTTCTTCGTACAATGTGCGAGCGTGCAAAGGATAGTGCACCGAAGGTTGTAATTGTGCTTGCCGCTGTAAATGACGGCAAAGTAACCTTTGCAGCTGCTTGCGGTAAAGAAGCTCTTGCGCTCGGCGCAAACGCAGGCAAAATCGTAAAGTCAGTTGCACAGGCGGCAGGCGGCAACGGCGGCGGAAAGCCTGATATGGCTATGGCAGGTGCAAAAGAACCCGAAAAAGTAGAATCTGCACTTTCTACAGTAAAAGATACAGTATATTCAATGCTTAAGTGATTATGACACAAATTTTTTGAGATGTTGCAAAAATAACATAAATTGTGAAAAATTAACAAATCGACAATCAAAATATTGTGCAAATAATGGTGCTACAATTAAATTAAAAGTATTGAAGTTTTGTTACATTTATTGTATAATAACTTTACAGAGATATTATGCTAATATCTTTGAGTTCATGAACAATTTAGGAGGAGATTTAAAATGTTCAAGAAAATAGCAAGCCTTGCTATCGCTGCTACAATGATGGTTGGTACAGCAGCAATCACAGCAAGCGCAGCAGAAGTTGAGTCTGATGCAGTAGGTGCTGAAGATTCAGCAGTAGTTTCAGCAGATAATTCATCAGAAGTTGGCGCAGATGCCGGTTCCGATTCAGTTGGCGCAGGTAATGTAATTAGTTTTGATGTATCAAGCGCAAACTGGAACAATGTTAAGAATGTCTACTGCCACATTTGGGCTTATCAGGGTGCAGATGAAAACACATGGCAGGCAAAATCAGAATTGTGCAAAGACAACGGCGACGGTACTTACTCATATGATTTAAGCAAAAGTAAGGTTCCGGTAGAAAGCGGTACAATTTATGCTGTTGTATTTAGTGCAAATACAGGTATGCAGACATACGACTTAATTTTTGACTCATCTTGTATTGGCGATACTGCTTATTGCGACGGCACTAAATATGAGAATCCGCAAGATAGTAATAAGACCGGTCAGGCTGCTTTCTGGAAGGGACAGGATAAAACTAAGTTCGGTCCTCTCAAGCAGGTAACAAGTATCGGTAATATTGTTGGTACTTGCATTCCCGCCACAACATCAGCTTATAAGATGTTTACAAGCTTCCTTACTGATAATCTTACAAATGCACAGTCATTCTCCGGTAAAGATGACCAGACTCTTCTTGACGATGTAGCAAAAGAACTCGGACTTGGTCAGGATGACATTGAAAAAGCTATTAAAGAAACAGGCGTTAAGGTATCTTGGAAAAAGTCAAGCTCTAACGCTCAGTCTGGTAGCAACTCCGGTGCATATAACACTCCTTCAGGTGGTTCAACAGGTTCAGGCTCAAACGGCGGTTCATCTACCGGTTCAGGTTCAGGCTCAAGTTCAGGTTCAGGTTCAGGCTCAAGCTCTGTTAAGTCAGGTGTTGAAACAACAATCTTCTATGTATTCGGCGGACTTATGCTTGCAGCAGCAGGTGTAGCATTCCTCGCAAGAAAGAAGAGAGAGGAATAATCTGTAATTGATTATTCAAAGACTATTATTCACAAATTAGGCGTTGCAGGAAACTGCAACGCTTTTGTGATTTATTTGAAATATTATTAATTGATTTCGTAGTAATTCATTGTAGTATGATAAACTATAATTTAGCGTTGGA
>DKWR01000032.1 GCA_002491825.1 Ruminococcaceae bacterium UBA7147 | reverse complement strand
GCCGAGGCACTCGGCAAATTATCGTTTAGCTTGCAAACGAGCTACCCTTATTAATTCTTTACAGATAAAAAATAGTCATCATCTATAAATTATTCGGCTTAAAACACATAATATCCCTGAATTTCAACAAAATATATATTTACATATTTTTAAGTATTGTAATTTTGCAAAAGCTGATATATAATGAATTTACAAACTGAATATTATCTTATCAAGAGCGACTGAGGGGACAGGCCCAGTGACGTCCGGCAACCTGCAATTGCAAGGTGCTAAATCCTGCGGTTTTACCGAAAGATGAGTAAACAAAACGCCTTTCGGTTGAAAGGCGTTATTTTATTGCAAAAATTAAGAAAAGGAGTTTTTATAATGGCAAAGCATTTATTTACATCAGAGTCCGTTACCGAGGGACATCCAGACAAGGTATGCGACCAGATTTCAGACGCTATTCTTGACAATATTCTCGAACAGGATAAAAACGCTCACGTTGCCTGCGAGGTTACGGCTACTACAGGTCTTGTTCACGTTATGGGCGAAATTTCAACCGACTGCTATGTTGACATCAACTCAATTGCGAGAAATGTTATTAATAACATCGGCTACGATAATCCCAAATGCGGATTTGACGGAACAACCTGCGCAGTTTTGACCTCAATTGACGCACAGTCGTCCGACATTGCAATGGGCGTAAACGAAAGCTACGAGCTTAAGGACGGCGAAAACGACATCAACAATCAGATTGGCGCAGGCGATCAGGGTATGATGTTCGGCTACGCTTGTGACGAGACACCCGAGCTTATGCCGCTTTCTATTTCACTTGCACACAAGCTTGCAAAACAGCTTACAAAGGTAAGAAAGGACGGCACATTAAGCTACCTTCGTCCCGACGGCAAAACACAGGTTACTGTTGAGTATGACGATGACAATGTTGTAAGAGTTGACACAGTTGTTGTTTCTACACAGCACGACGAGGACGTTGCGCTTGAGCAAATCCGCAAGGATTTAATCGAGTACGTTATCAAGCCGATTATCCCCGAAAATCTCCTTGACGACGCTACAAAGATTTTTGTAAATCCCACAGGCAGATTTGTAATCGGCGGTCCTGTAGGCGACTCAGGACTTACGGGCAGGAAGATTATTGTTGACACCTACGGCGGTTTTTCACGTCACGGCGGCGGCTGTTTCAGCGGTAAGGATCCGACAAAGGTTGACCGCAGTGCGGCATACTACAGCCGTTACATTGCAAAGAACATTGTAGCCGCAGGTCTTGCAAAGAAGTGCGAAATTCAGCTTGCTTACGCAATCGGTGTTGCAAAGCCTGTTTCGATAATGGTTGACGCTTTCGGCACATCAGAGTATTCTAACGAACAGCTTGCCGCTGCCGTTGAAAAGGTATTCGACTGCCGTCCGAACTCGATTATTGAGCAGTTAAAGCTCAAAGAAACAAAGTACCTCCCCCTTGCCGCATACGGTCATATGGGCAGAGAGGAGCTTGGCGTTCGCTGGGAGAACACTGACAAGGTTGACGAGCTGAAAGCCGCAATCGCATAAAAATATTCACATAGAATTACGGACGTTTCAGAAAATTGAAACGTCCGTTTTATTAGTTCGCTAAACCTAAGCTGTATAGAATTTCGTTGATTTCATCCTTATTTTCCAAATCAGCATTTATTGAAACAATTATTTTTCCGTTTGTATATTTGTAGTAATATTCACTTGCAGTTGAGAAACTCAGCATTTTAACATTTCCTACTGAATAACTTCGTCTGGTGTACATATTGTTTTGCAAATCCCCCCCTATAAGGCTGTAAAATGCGTTGCAACTGTAAGCATCACTGAATTCATATAGATTAAACGTGTATTTGGAATCAGGATTTTCGGTCTTGATATTCTGCTTCATTGAGGGGAAACTATCAATAAGCGCTTGCTCTTCAAGCGTAAAGCCTCTCGACTCCAAATCTTCTGCTATTTCGGAGAGCGTCTTATCATCTTCAAAATTGGAATTATTTGCAGCCGGGTTCGGCATCAATGCAAAAAGCGAGCCGTAAATCAGCGTAAGGCACAGGAAAATTGAGCTTGTGATAATCAGCTTTTTCCCTCGGAAATTTCGGATTTTAATGTATATTCCGTAAATCAATCCGCAGAGCGGTATGATTCCTACAAATAAAAAGCTGAATTTCATTAACGGATTTTTTGAAAAAATACTGCAAGCGGCTAAAGCCAATCCTAAATGCAAAGAGAAAAACGACAACGTATACAGAATATTTGAAGTGTTTTTCATTCTCATCAATTTTGATACGCTGAATTTTTCATTTGGCTTTTTCAGCGCAGACTTATTTTTGTAACGCCGGTTGAGGGAAAGAATTTGTGAAACACTTTCAATGTAACCCTCGCTTTGCCGTTTGTCAATACAGTAAAGCATTGAGTTTGGCAGATAGAATAAGATGTAACCGTCGCTTTCGCTTGTCTTGATAAAATTTGAATATGAATAGCTTATGGGTGCTTGATCCCCGTCAAGATATACCAGCAGATGATGATTGTAAAACTCGATAAACCCGCTTCTTCCCTGCATAAAATTCATATATCTTTTTGCTTTGAAATTTATTCTGATAATTGATATAAGGTACGCAGTGAAAAACGGTATTATATAAATTAAAGACAATAAACCGAGTCCGTTCTGCAACGGAGGGATTTTTGATTGGATTGATAAAAAGCAGGCAAAAAAGAGTGTTATTCCAATACCCAAAGAAAGCAGTATCATTCTTGAAACGGAGCTTTGAAATTTCAACGCCTGTTTTATCTGCTTTTTAGAGTTTACTATTTGCGCTTTTGCAATCGGCAGTTCGGTTTTTCTGCTGTTACCCAACAGCTCATCAACACTCATATTATATAACGAGCTTAATTTCACCAGAATTTCTGCCGAGGGCATAGCTTCGTCATTTTCAAATTTGATAAAATCTTCTTCCGTTATTTCAAGCTGATTTGCAATCGCAACTTGAGATAGTCCGTTTTCCTCACGAAGTTGTTTTAGTCGCTGTCCGAAACTCATATTTTCACCCTTTTTCAAAACTTTTATCTTTTATTTTTTTATGTATTAATAATAACATATTATTCAAATTTTGTCTACTATTATTAGACTGTTTTATATAATTTATAATTCTTGACAAAGCGATATATTTGAGATAAAATATATCTGTTGTGAATAAATGTCTTCGTAGCTCAGCCGGATAGAGCGTTCGCCTCCTAAGCGAAAGGCCGTGGGTTCGAATCCCGCCGAGGACGCCAGTCGAGTGCCTCGACACGCAGAACGCGTACGAGGCATTCTTCTTTTTTAAGTTTAATGCTCGCGTCAACAGAACATCTTTTGCATAGTATGTTATTTTCGAGTGCCCTGAAACGCAGAATTGCGTATCGGGGCATTCGTATTTTTCAAATACAATCAATCATCAAAAAACGGACAGGTGTTTTGCCTGTCTGTTCAGACTGTCGAAAAAACATTAACGTTAAATTTTGGATAGTCAACTTTTGAGATATAGCCAAGCCTTCCCTTAAGGGAAGGTGGCACAGCGATTTATCGCTGTGCCGGAAGGGTGGTAGGGGAGAAGAACGTAAAAAATAAGAAAAAGTTCATCTCCACCCCTCAGTCATTTTGCAGGCAAAATGACAGCTCCCCTAAAAAGGGGAGCCTTGGATATAATGGCAAAGTTTTGTTGTTGTAAATTTTGCATTTACTTAAATTATAACTTTTTATAAATTTATACTTTATACTTTTACCAAGTACGTGAGTTGAGCTCTCTAAACTGTGCAACTGTCGGAACGTGTGAGTTCATACCGCCGTCAACGTTGACAATCTGACCTGTTACGTAGGTGCTCTCGTCAGAAGCGAGATATACGCACATATGACCGATGTCCTCGGGACAACCGTAGCGGTTTACCATAATGTTGCTTACAAAAATATCCTTTAACGGCTGAGGAACATAAGCCTCGTTCTCGGGAGTAACAATCAAGCCGGGGCGAACACAGTTGCAGCGAATGTTGTCCTTGCCGTACTGCAATGCTGTTGCCTGAGTAAGCAAATCAACGCCTGCCTTTGCACACGCATAGGCTGTTGAGCCAAGGTCGCCGCCGCAGGAAGCCATTGAACCGATATTAACGATTGAACCGCCGTTTTCATTCTTCTTCAAGTACGGCAGAGCGCACTTTGTAGCATAGAAAGTACCACGCATATCGCTCTCGAAAATGCCGTCCCACATTTCAATTGTAAGCTCGTCAACACGACCGTCCTTTAATGTAACGTTAGCCGCATTGTTTACGAGAATATCAAGCTTGCCGAATTTTTCAACTGTGTCGGCAAAGAGCTTTTCGATGCTTTCTGTATCGGTGATGTCCATAAAATGGTACCAAGCTTCTCCGCCCTCTGCGGCAATGCGGTCAACTACAGCCTGGCCTTTTGCCTCACGACGACCACAAATAACAACCTTTGCGCCCTCTGCGGCAAATAATCTTGCAATACCGATGCCGATACCGCTGGTTGAACCTGTAACAATTGCAACCTTATCTTTTAATCTGTTCATTTTCAAACACCCCTAACAAATTTAATACATTAATAAGAATTTTCATTCCTTTTTTATTATAAATTAATAAAATTAAATGTCAATAGGATTTACACGATCATGAAAAGCTGCTTATAAACAAATATTTAAATTTATACATAAATAATTCTCATAATGTGGCAATACTTAACCGTATCCGTACGTAAGCAATTCCCAGTTACCGCCGTCTTTTCTTGCGAGATACCAAGTCCAGTAGTAGTCTTCATTTTCATTCCATGCTCCTCCTCCGAAAATGGGAGAACGGAAATGAGAATCAAAAACTATACATTCATCAAAATCTGCATTTTTTCCCAGCTCATTACAATAGTCAATATTTTCCTTGCAGGTTTCATCACTCGTAAATGAAAGTGAATAGAGCTTACAACCTTCCATCTCCTTAAAAGTATTGATTATTTCGTCAACAGCCGAACTGATATCCTGCTTTGAGTAAATCGAAGATTCTCCGTAATCAACGGTATAATTTGAAATATCGGCGTCACAGCCGCATACGCTAAATAAAAATAACGCTGATAAGATTACAAGAATCATACTTTCTATATGTTTCATAAGCCGACCTCCTCTTATTGATGAAAACTGTTTAAATTACTTTGAAAGCCGAAACTTTATGAATTATCGTATTCTGCTATGTAAGGAAGATTTCGGTAATACTCGCCGCAATCCAGACCATAGCCGATTACAAAATAATCAGGAATTGTAAACAAAGAAATATCGGCTTTCAAGTCAATGACACGTCTTGAAGGCTTGTCAAGCAAGGTTACAATTTGAAATGACAACGGATTTCTCGACTTAAGAAGGTCTGCAACGTATTTGAGCGTTCTTCCGGTATCGATAATGTCCTCGACAATGATGACGTGATAGTTGCTTATATCTCGGTCAAGATCCATTGTGATTTTCACCTCACCCGAGGAAACCGTTCCAGAAAAATAGCTTTGTGCACACATAAAGCCGATTTCACAGGGGACGGTTATTGCCCTGCACAAATCAGCTAAAAATACAAAAGAGCCTTTTAGTATGCTGACAAGCAGGAACGGACGTCCGTCATATGAATCGCTGATTTGTTTACCGACTTTTTGAATCTCCGTATTTATCTGTTCCTCGGTAATAATTATTCGCTTTATTTTGCTCTGAAATTCCTCAATATTTTTTTCACCCTTCATTTTCAACATCCTTTTAAAAAATAATAAATTAATTATACCACATTTTTCGTTACTTTCAACTATTTTAATACAAATAAAAAAGAATATTTATTGTTATTTCTAATTATTTCCAGTAGCAAGAAATACAGTACAGTAAAAAAATTGCAGAAAACAGTAAAATGTTCTCTGCAATTTATTTTATTATGATAGCAAGCCGTACTTTGTTTTCACCCTGTCGAGCTTTTCAAGCATAGGCTCTGCACCGAAAAACAGAAACGCAACCGTTGAAAGTCCGTGAACTATGTCAAACGGAAATCCGAGAGCAAGGTAGGTTGTAATCGTTCCAAAATTCATAGGTGCGTGAGCCATTACTGCTGATGATATGTTCATTATCACGCCGTAAATTACAACGGTTGCGACAAAACCGAACACACAAAGCGGTATTCTGCTGCGGCTTAAAAGACCCTTTCTGAAAAGCACTCCTGCTAAAAATCCTATTATTCCTGCGGCAAACATCTGCCATGGAGTCCACGGACCCTGCTGAAAAATTATGTTTGACAGCAGCATTGAAAGCGAGCCGACGAGGAATCCGCTTTCTCCGCCGAACGCTATTCCCGAAATTATCACAATTGCAATAACAGGCTTGAACTGCGGCAGAAAGTAAAATGCCGTTCTTCCGACAACCGCAATTGCACATAACACCGCAATAATCACAAGCTCTCTTGCCTGCGGCTTTCTGCCCTCAAAAACAAGGAAAAACGGAAGCATACATTCAAGCATTACAAGAAGCGAAATGAAGAGAAATTTTTTATCTTCAAGGTACGTAACCCCGATAAAAATCGTCAGCGGAACTGCAAGCAGTATCATAACTGCCGCCGCACTCGTTCGCTTTGGAATCTTCTGCTTTCGACTGTCAATTCTGACTTCGTCAAGAGGGCGTTTTGACTTTGAGCCGAACGACACCATAAGCGACACTATGGGTACTGCGACTATGAGAAAATTTGCCCACATCGGCAGAGCTTTTGAATTTAAGTTTGGTAAGTAGTCGAGATTTATTATTAATGCAAAAACAAACACAATTACCGAAAATACGCCGAGGAGCTTTTTCCATAGCGGTAATTTCTGCCTCTCCCTTTTCTGCGGTTTTGTAAATTCTTCGGAATTGTAGTCGTAGAGGTCGGTGTGATTTGACGGAGGTTTTTGCTCCTTTTTGCCCGTACAGCAGTAGATTACGTCCTCCGCCGTAACAGCGTTTTCAATAATACTGCGTGAAATTCTGTTTGCACTCGTTACGTAAAATGAGTTTGAGGCAAAGAACTTTCTCGGCGTTTCCTGCGACACAATATCTCCGCCGAAAAACATCATACAGCGGTGGGGGTATTTTGCGCAGAACTCAACGTCGTGACTGACCATAATCACCGTTACGCCCGACTGTGTGAGCGTGTTGATTATATCGGCAAGCACCGCTTTAAATTCTGCGTCTATCCCCTTTGTCGGCTCGTCAAGGAGCAGGATTTCAGGTCTTGACAGCAGCACCTTTGCAAGCGCCGCCCTCTGCTGTTCACCGCCCGAGATGTCGTACGGGTGTCTTTTCAGCAGTTTTTCAAGTCTGCAAAGTGATACAACCGAGCCGATTAGCTTTTCTTTTTCTTCGGCTTTAATTTTTACTCCGCTGAAAATTTCTTCCAAATCCTCGGCAACCGTCTTTTTAACGAAAAGCGACTGCGGATTCTGCGGTAAGGCTGATACCTTGAGCAAGTCTGACTGCTTAACGTCATTTACGTTTTTGCCAAACAGCTTTACACTTCCTCTGTACGGTGAATTGAGTCCGTTTATCAGCGAAAGAGCGGTCGTTTTTCCTGCGCCGTTGCCGCCGAGAATAGCGACAAATTCTCCCTCATACACTTTGCACGACAAGCCTTTCAGCACATCGTGAGATGTCTTTTCATATCTGAACCAAACGTCATTAAGCTCAACTGCAACGCTCTCCTTATGTTCGGGGATTTCCTCGTCATAGAGCGGATAAAGCGTGTGACTTTGCGAGTATTTTTCAAGCCACTCTCTGCCCTGTGCAACCGTTACGGGACAGGGTGAATCTCCTCTGTCAGCCTTATCCCAGATTTGCATTTGCGACGGCAGAGAAAGAAAGGTTTTGCTGTTTATCTTTTTCAGATTTCTGCCTGTATTTTCGGGCGGAGCGTCCGACACAATTTCGCCGTTTTCAAGCACAAACACCCTGTCGCTTAAAGGAAAAATCTCGTCAAGCCTGTGTTCGGTGATGATAACGGTTGTACCGAGTTCACGGTTGATTTTTGAAACGCAGGCTAAAAATTCAGAGGACGCTATCGGGTCAAGCTGACTTGTCGGCTCGTCAAGAATGAGCACCGACGGCTGCATAGCCATAATAGAAGCAAGGTTCAAAATCTGCTTTTGTCCGCCAGAAAGCTCTGACACGCTTTTTTCGAATATGCTCTCGATTCCGAAAAAGCCAGCCGTTTCGGCTACTCGCCTGCGAATTGTTGCATTGTCGTACCCAAGACTTTCAAGTCCGAAAGCAAGCTCGTGCCACACCTTATCGGTGACAATCTGATTATCGGGCGACTGCATTACAAAGCCGATTTTCTGACTTAATTCACGCTGTGAAAGCGTTGAAATATCCTCGTTTTCAAATAAGATTTCACCGCTTTTTATACCGAACGGAGCAAGGGTGGGTTTTAGATGTCGCAACAGCGTACTTTTTCCGCAGCCTGACGGTCCGCAAAGCGTGATAAATTCGCCGCTGTTTACGGAAAAGCTGACGTTTTTTAATACGTCCTCGCCCGTTTCGGGATAGCGAAACGTCAGATTGCTGACCTTAAACGCTTCCATTTAATCCCCTCCCCTGCATTTAAAATTGTCGGAATAATCATTAAAATTCCATATAAGAAAAATGTTACAAGCGATAAAACATCTGCTAAATTGCCTTTTATCAACGGATAATAGTTAAAATCAATAACGCCTGTTATCGCTGAAACACTGACCGTAACGCCGAGCAAAGCGACAATAATAAGCACAATCAAATCTCGTTTGTCAAATTTGTAGATTGAATAAGCCGTCCTGCCCTTCAGTCCGAAGCCTCGGCTTTTCATTGAGTCGGCAGTCTCAATCGCATTTTCCATTGACCACGAAAGCATAATTGAGATAATTCTGATTCCGTTTTTTATTCGCTTTATCACCGAACCGTCGGAAATATCCCTGCCTATACACCGTTGAGCGTTTCTTACATTTTTAAACTGTGTTGTAAATTTCGGCACAAAGCGCAGCGCCATTGAAAGCACAAGGCTTAATGACGGTATAATTCTGCCAAACAGATACACAAGCTTGTCGGAGGTTATCACGCTGTTGAACACCGAAAACCACAACACCACCGAGGAGAGCAAAGCCGCCGAGGCTGTTCCATATACGATTGACTCAAGTGTAAGCGGATTGCCCCACGGAAAATACGTAAGAATCGTAACGCCCTGATGATTGAAAACAGGGTTAATTATGATTATCAACAGCACCATCGGCAGAATGAATTTAAGGCAAAGCTTAACTGTCTTTATGCCGTTTAAATACACCGCATTCACAAAGGCGCAGACAAGCGACAGAGCAAGACAGACAGGGTTCATAACGAACATTGACAGCACAATCACAAACGCAAAGAATATGAAATTTACAGTCGGGTGAAGTTTAGAAAATGCGTCCGTCATTTTTACTCACCTACTGAATATTTTTTGCCAACGTCAGCACCGTTGTTGCAGGTAAAGTGCCACTCGATAACGTCACCGTTTTTGACCTCATATCTCGAACAGCCGTAATTCGGGAACCAGTCGTTCACCTTATATGTCCAGCCTGAAAGACTGCCGCAGTCAAATTCGTAGAGGTTGTTGATTCCCTCAATGTAAGCTGAATTGTAAATCGGTGTAAAGGAAAATTCAAGCTGAATTTTATTGTCCTTACACACCTGTTTAAGCACGTCAAAAACAGATTCTCCCTCGTTGAAGGTGACGGTGACGGGCTTTAAAATCCAGCCGTCGTCGGGGATAATCTCCTTTTTTGACTTGTCAAGCTTATCCATATTGTCAAGCACCGTTGCGCAGGAAATTGAAAAAGTGCATTTCAGCGTGTTGTCAACAATTTCCTGCTCCTGCGGCTCAACAGGCTGTGGCTTACCCTCGGGTATTGGGTCGGTTTTGTACTTATCCTGTTTTTTGAATGTTGAGGATTGACCGCCTTGAGTATTCGGCTTTGAAGATTGGCTCGAAGATTTGTTTGTCTGATTTGATACAGCCGACTGCTCTTTTTTCGTTTGCGAGGTGTTTGTCGGAGGAGTTGCCTTTTGCTCCGGCTTATTCTTCCCGGTTGCTTTTGTCGGGCTTTCAGTCGGTGCAGTAGTTTCATCTATACTCTGCAAAGCAGTTGCTTTTTCAGCCTTTACCGCAACATCGGCAGTTGATGATTTTACAACCGCAGGAGCGTTGTCACCAAGGCTTCCGCCGGCAAAAAACGCACCCGTTAAAACCGCCAGAGCGCATACTGCGGCTATAATTTTATATTTGTGTTTTTTTAATAATTCAATCATAAGAAGTCCTTAGTTATTAAAATAATTAGATAAAAGATAATTTAGCCGAGTGCCTCGGCTCGCAAATCGAGTGGAAAAGT
This sequence comes from Ruminococcaceae bacterium UBA7147, assembly GCA_002491825.1. Taxonomy (GTDB): domain Bacteria; phylum Bacillota; class Clostridia; order Oscillospirales; family Acutalibacteraceae; genus Ruminococcoides. The sequence goes on along the minus strand of DKWR01000032.1, from coordinate 56 downwards.
CAGTTTTGGACAAAATTGTAGCCCGAATTTTAAGTAGATATATAGGCAACGTTTCG
>DKWR01000054.1:10867-17373 GCA_002491825.1 Ruminococcaceae bacterium UBA7147 | reverse complement strand
CGTAGGGGACGGGTTCCCACACGTCCCATTCACAAAAATTGTATTACAATTTTTGTGTGGACACGGCACGCCGTGTCCCTACGATATAAATGAAAATATCAAATACTAAAAATTAATAACGCCTAAATGCTCAAGCAAAATCTTAACGCCCATCAATACAAGCACAATTCCGCCGATAAGCTCTGCCTTGGATTTAAACTTCACTCCAAACACGTTGCCGATTTTAACTCCGAAAGCCGAAAATACAAACGTTGTAACGCCGATTAAACCGACAGCCGAGAAAATCTCAACATCAAGGCAGGCAAACGTAACGCCTACTGCAAGTGCGTCAATGCTTGTGGCGACTGCAAGCGGAATCATCGACTTTGGCGCAAACGAGTCGTTAAGCTCGTCGGGCTTGCCGAAGGACTCCTTAATCATATTTGCTCCGATAAGTCCGAGCAGAACAAACGCAATCCAGTGGTCAACGCTCGTGATAAGCGACTCAAACTGCTTGCCGAGGAAGTAACCGATAAGCGGCATACCTGCCTGAAATCCGCCGAAGTACAGTCCGCAGATTACGCCGTGACGTGCTTTTAGACTTCTCACCGACAGGCCCTTGCAGATTGAAACGGCAAAGGCATCCATTGAAAGTCCGATTGCGAGAATGAACAGCTCAATAATTCCCATAAAAAACCCTCCATTGCATTAATAAGCAACAGAGGACGAAAAAAGACCTACCTGTTGCCCGATACATTTTAGTTCAATTCGGAATGCGGAATTAATGGTCGGTCGAGTGCCTCGACACGCAAATTTCCGAATTTGTAATGTTGCGTGTTGTTTGGATAAGGTTGTTTTCCTTGGGTTGGTTGATATATCGGCAACGTTTAGTTTTTAGTGTAGGGAACAGTCTTGACTGTTCCGCAAGACTACAGCTAACTTATGGGTAATCGGAACGGTCAAGACCGCTCCCTACATTTGAGTTATTTCAGTGGTGTTCCTCGCAAATATATTATAAACACCGGCTATAATAACAACCTATAATTCGGGCAACCGTTTTTACCTGAATATTCGACTTTTCCACTCGATTTGCGTGTCGAGGCACTCGACCGGCAACGCCGCATATAAATAAATTCGGGAACTTAACTTTTGAATTATCGCAATCTATCCGCTCGACCACAACTCCACATTCCACACTCCAAACTCCACACTTAAATAATAGTTTATCTCAATTAACAAATTTCTCAAACAAAAACGCACTGAACGAGTACCATATAGAATATTACGCCGCCGAACACGCTTATCAGCGTGTTGCGTTTCCAGATATGGAGCACGGTAACGAGCACAACGGCTAACAGCTCGGGTATGCAATATGGGTAGGCGAAAACCGAAACGCTCTTAAAGCAGTACACAACGAGCATACCGATTAAGGCGTACGGCAGAACGGTGCCGAGATATGTAATTACCTTCGGACGTTTTCGTCCCTCGGGGAACGCAAGAAACGGCAAAAAGCGTGTTAAAGCCGTAAATACCGCCATAACTGCGACGATTAACAGCGAGTGAACGGTGTTGCTATCCATTTTCACTCACCTCCGCATCTGTTTCCTCGCTGTCGGGTTTGTTCTTTTCAAATCTTTTTCTGAAAATTACAAGCTCAACTGCGATAAAAGCCATTGACGGAATGATAAAATACTGCGTACCGAAAACAAACAGGCACACAAGCGTTGTAGCCGCACCTAAAATTGCAGGCAGATGCTCTTTTGTGTCGAGCCACTGCTCAACGAAGATTACAACAAACAGCGCCGTCATTGCAAAGTCAATTCCCGTACTGTCAAACGGAATGAACGTTCCGAGCAGTGCGCCGATTGTGCACCCCGAAATCCAGTAGAGCTGGTCGAGTATCGAAAGAAACAAGTAGTACTTTTTCTCGTCTATCCCCTCGGGGATTTTTGCCGTGCAGACAAGCGAGTAGGTTTCGTCCGTCAGCGCAAAAATCATATATGGCTTTGCCTTGCCCGTACCCTTGTACTTGTCGAGCAGTGAAAAGCCGTAAAAAAAGTGACGTGCGTTTATAATCAGCGTCATTACGGCAGTCGTGATAAGCGACGCACCGCTGCTTAATAAGTCAACTGCGGCGTACTGACCTGCGCCTGCGTAGATTGTACAGCTCATCAGCAAAGCCCAGAGAAAGCTGTAGCCCTTGCTGTGGAGCAGTACGCCAAAGCCTATACCCAACGCAAGATACCCTGCAAGTATAGGCAGACTGTCCTTAAACGCCTTCTTAAGCGTTCTTTTTCCCATCCTCATAATTCCTTTCTTAATCCGTTATATCAGTTGGATATTAATTTATCAGGTTATCACCTTTAGTAAGTTAAGCTATAATTTAGCGTTGGTAATACAGCAACGTTGACGTAGAGACACGGCGTGCCGTGTCCACACAAAAATTGCGTTGCAATTTTTGTGAATGGGACGTGTAGGAACCCGTCCCCTACGGAAATGTTTGTTTGTCCAATATAAATATGGTTTTATCGGTAAAATTTGATTGCCACTGCGGACACGGCACGCCGTGTCCCTACGATTAAAAACAAACATTTCCTATATCGCCGTAGGGGACGGCATCCCTGACGTCCCGAAACGTATCCAATATATCAATCACCCCGAGGAAAACAAACTTATCCAAATAACACGCAAAATTACAAATTCGGAGTTTTGCGTGTCGAGGCTCTCGACCGACCCTCAATTCCGCATTACGCATTCAGCATTCCGAATTAAAATAAATACTCCATCATCTCGTCAATTCTGTTCTCTGCAACACGTCTGCCGACTGCGTAAAGCTCTTCAAGCTTTTTTGTGTCCTTCTCCGTTCGCTTTACCCTGACAGGCTCGTCGGGGCGGATAACGAATAATCTGCCCTCGTTTTCAAGCCTTACAATCTGCTCTGCAAGGCTGTTGTAGTGGTCGGGAATGTTGTAGATTGTCTTTAAAAGCTCGGGGTATTCCGAATATTTTTTCTCGTAAACCTTCTTTATCATTCCCGAAAGCGGCTTTTTGCGGTAATCAATATCCCTTGTCAGCACAAGCACGATTTTTTCATAGCCGTTTTCAATCGCCCACTCAAACGGAATCGGATTCGCCGTTCCGCCGTCGAGGTACTTGTGACCGTCAAGCTCCACGATTTTCGACAGAACGGGCATACTGCTTGACGCTCTGCAAGCCTTCAGAATATCACTGCATTTTCCCTTTTCACAGGCAACGCTTTTGCCCGACTCGCAGTCGGTGACAAAGGCAAAAAATTCCTCGGTGCTGTTGTAAAACGTGTCGTAGTCGAGCGGTACGAGGTTGTGGCTGATTTCGCCGAACAGAAAGTCAAAATTGAAAATCATCTTGTCCTTAATCAGGCTGTGCAGGCTCATATAACGCTTGTCGTTGACATACTTTAGATTTACCTCTGCTGTTCGACCGATTTGCCTTGAAAGGTAGCTGATTGCGCAGAGTGAGCCAGCCGAAACGCCGCACACGCAGGGAAAGTAGATGTCCTTTTCCATAAAATAGTCGAGCACTCCGCAGGTGAAAAAGCTCCTGAGTGCGCCGCCCTCAAGGATTAACGCTGTTTTTTTATTTTGAAACTCCATAAAATTGCCGCCTTTATTCATACTTGAATATGTTTGTTTTTAGAATTGTAAACCTGTTTTTTCTGAAATCAAGAACACCCTCGCTTTTCAGCTCTCCGAGTGAGCGAGAAAGCGAAGCCCTGTCAACCGCAAGGTAGTTTGCAAGCTCCTCACGTGAAAACGGAACGGTAAAGCTGTAGGAATGTTCACGTTCGCAGTGGATTTTCAGAAATTTTAAAATCTTATCCCTGATGTTTCTCTGCGACAGACACGAAATATGCTCCGAAAGGTCAAGAAACGCCTGTCGCTGTGAGGCTATCATATTCACAACGATTTTTTGCTGAATTGTCGCAAGCTTTTCCTCCACAATAAAAATCTTTTCGGGCGGAATCAGAATCAGCTCGCTGTCCTCATTAGCCGTAAGCTCTAAAAGTGAATTGTAGTAGTCGAACATCGAGTAAATCGTCCCGCTGTCGGCACTGCCGATTGATTTTAAAAGCGTTTTGTTACCCTCGTAGTCAACCGTGTAGAGGTGAGCACTGCCCGAAATCATAACGCCCGTCATATGGCTGTACTCGCCGGCAAGTCGGATTGATTTTCCGTCCCTGATGTCAGCGTAAAACGGCTGGGAATACTGAATGAACATAAAAATTTCGTGGTCATTAAGTCCCGAAAAAAGCAGTTGACTGCGCAAAAGCGCAAGGTGCTCGTCGGTAAAATACTCAATAAATTTTTTCATAACCCACCTCAAAACTGTTTTTAGTAATTATTCTGTATGGCTATAATACAAGCATTTCATATATCGCCGTAGGGGACGCTTTTCTGCGAAAACAGCAAACCTTTTGTCGCTTTGCGACATTTCCCTAATAGGGGAATCACCCAGACGCTCGAAGCTCGTATAAAAAGTCAAAATAACAAGACTTTGCCACTATATCCAAGGCTCCCCTTTTGAGGGGAGCTGTCATTTTGCCTGCAAAATGACTGAGGGGTGGAGATGAACTTTTCCTTGTTTTTTGCACGTTCTTCTCCCCTACCACCCTTCCGTCACAGCGATAAATCGCTGTGCCACCTTCCCTCAAGGGAAGGCTTGGCTATATCACAAAAGTTGACTATATCAAATATAAAGTTACTGCTTTTTTGACAGTCCCCTACGCTGTTGTAAACTATAATAACTATTATACCACCGAATTTTGCAAATGCAACCTGAAAATACAAACGCCCGAACAGAATAAACCGTTCGGGCGGTGTATGTATTACTTAACAAATTTTATTTATCGACAACGGGAATCGGCGTTTTGTCAAATTCATCAAGCCGCTTACCGTAGAGATAGTAGTTCGTTTCCTTGACGATAACGGGAGAGAGCGCAATAATCGCAACGATATTCGGCAGAGCCATAAGAGCGTTGAAAATGTCGGACATTGTCCAGACGAAGTCGAGCGCAGTTATCGGAGTGATAAGCAGAACGGCAACAAAAATCAGCTTGTAGGGCAGAACGCCTTTTCTGCCGAAGAGATATTCAATGCACCTTTCGCCGTAGTACGACCAGCCGAGGATTGTTGAGAACGCAAAGAGGACAATTCCCACAACGAGAATCGGAGTGCCGATAACGGGAATCTGTGCAAAAGCCGCCGAGGTGAGCTTGCCGCCCTCAACGCTTACTGTGTCAATCTGCGGATTCTTGATGCAGGAGCTTACGATTACAAGACCTGTCATAAGGCACACAACAACGGTGTCCCAGAATGTGCCGGTTGCCGAAATCATAGCCTGCCTTACAGGGTTTCTCGACTGTGCAGCAGAGGCTACAATCGGAGCAGAGCCCATACCGGACTCGTTGCTGAAAAGACCTCTTGCAACGCCGTAGCGAGCCGCAAGCATAACGCCCGAGCCGACAAGTCCGCCGCCGACAGCAGCAGGAGAAAATGCAGAGCCTACGATTGTGCAGACAGTCTGCCACAGAACGTCACTGTTCATAATGAGGATAATAACACAGCCGACAACGTACATAATAGCCATAAACGGCACAAGCTTTTCACATACCTTTGAAATCGCCTTGATACCGCCGAAAATTACGAGAGCAACGCAGATTGCAACGATAACGCCTGCAATTAATGCAACAGTTGAAACCTCACTGCCGAACAGGTTAAGCTTTAAATCACCGTTCGGATTAAACGTGCTGTCCATAATGCTTGAAATAGCGTTTGTCTGAACACCGCAGCCGATACCGAATGAAGCCAGAGCCGCAAAGACTGCAAAGAGGATTGCAAGCCATTTAAGACTGCGCTTTTTGCCGCCGATTGTCGGGTGAAGTCCACGCTCAATTGCGTACATTGCACCGCCCTGCATTTTGCCGTCCTTTGTCTTGACACGGTATTTTACGGCGATAAGCGACTCGGCGTACTTTGTTGCAATGCCGAAAACACCCGTAAGCCAGCACCAAAGCACAGCACCTGCACCGCCGAGGGCGATAGCCGTACCCACGCCGATTATGTTGCCTGTTCCGATTGTTGAGGCGAGCGCAGTAGTAAGCGCCTGAAACGGACTGATGTCGCCGTCAACGTCGGGGTCCTTTGTCACCGAAAGCTTGATAGCCTTGAGTGTTTTTCGCTGAATGAATTTTGTCCTAACCGTCATAAAAATATGAGTTCCGAGCAAAATCAGAATCATCGGCACGCCCCACAGGAACTCGTCGATGTTTTCAGCAATCTGATTGAGTAATTCCATTTTCATCTCTCTCCCTTTAATAATTAACAATTTACAATTAACAATTAACAATTGATGGTCGGTCGAGTGCCTCGATACGCAAATTTCCGAATTTATTATAGTGCGTGTTGTTTTGAAAGGTTGGTTTTCCTGAATTTATGTTGATATATAGGCAACGTTTCGGGACGTGTAGGAACCCGTCCCCTACGGCGATA
>DKWR01000054.1:7476-10607 GCA_002491825.1 Ruminococcaceae bacterium UBA7147 | reverse complement strand
TTTAGTCGTAGGGACACGGCGTGCCGTGTCCGAAGTGGCAATCAAACTTTACCGATTAATTTGTAGCTATATAGGGAAACAAAACGTTTTCGTAGGGGACGGCATCCCTGACGTCCCTTTCACAAAAATTGCAATGCAATTTTTGTGTGGACACGGCACGCCGTGTCCCTACGTCAGCGTTTATCCTTCATAAAAATATAATTCCGAATTACGAATTACGCATTCCGAATTATCCTGACAACGTCTTTCAGTCCGTCTGCAACGTCATACAACAACGGCTTTACTTCATCATTCGGACCGTCAAGGTCGGGCACCATAACCGTTTTGCACCCAGCCGAGCTTGCCGACTTTATTCCGTTCTGCGAGTCCTCAAGCGCAACGCACTCCTGCGGTTTCAAGCCGAGCCTTTCGGCGGCAAGCAGGTAAATGTCAGGCTCGGGCTTGCCGTTTTGCACCATTGACGAGCAGACGACTTCGTCAAAATACTTGAACAAATCAAGCCGTTCAAGGTACCTCTTTGCCCTGTCAAACGGTGTTGCAGTCGCAAGCGCAACTTTGTAGCCGTTTTCCTTGAGGTACGACAGCAGAAAATCTGCGCCGTCCTTTGATTCAATTCCGTTTTCCTCTATGTATTTTTCCATAAGCTCAATGCGCTTGTTGCGCACTGCGTCATAGTCGAAAGCTTCGCCGAACCAGCCTTTCAGCTTTTCCGACGCAAACTTTTTGTTCATTGAGCGAATCCCGAGTGCGTGTTGCCTTTCCATAGGGTGACCGTAAAAGTTAGCCGCCTCGCACCAGAAACGCACATAGAGCTTTTCGGTGTCGAGAATTACGCCGTCCATATCGGAGATTACGCCTTTGATTTTAATCTTTTCCATTTTTGTTTTTCGCTTTCAAGTTTATATTAACGGCGGCAATGCCGAGTGAAATCAGTATAAGTGAAATGAGCGTTTCAAGCCTGAAAATGTTTTCGCCGAGCATAAGTCCCGACAGCACCGTTCCGAAAATCGGAACAAGCAGATTGAAAATCGTGATTTTGCTTGCAGGGTGGTATTTCAGAAGCGCAGTCCAGATTGTGAAGGCAACCGCCGAAACAACCGACAGCCAGAGCAGAATCAGCATACCGTTTATGTTGCCGAAGTCAAGCTTTCCGCCGAGGATAACTCCGATTACCGTCAGCAGAAGTCCGCCGAAAATGAGCTGAAACGCAGTAAGCTCAACGGGATTTCTGCCCTTTGCAAGCTTTTTTGAAATGATGTTACCGCCTGCGGCGCAGAGCGTTGACATAAAAATCAGAACGTCGCCGAAGAGCGTGTCAAGCGAAAGTCCGCCAAAGCCGTTGATTACGATTACTCCCGAAAATCCGAGCAGACAGCCGAGAATTTTAAGCACCGTAAGTCTGTCGCTTTTAAAGAAAATCGGAGCGCAAAGCACCGTAATGAAAGATGCGCACGAGGTGATAATCGAGGTGTTCGTGCCGCTTGTAAAGCCTATGCCGACGTAGGTGAAAATATACTGCAAAGACGTCTGCGTAAGACCGAGGGCAAAGACCTTTGCGAAATCGCTTTTATGTAAAACGGCGAGCCGTTTTTGTGAAATGCAGAGGAAAATGTAGACCATAATTCCTGCGGTAAGAAAGCGAATGCCTGCAAAGAGGATTTTCGTGCCGAGGTCGTTTTCGGAAATTTCAAAAGTCGAATAGCCGAGCTTTATAAAAGGAAACGCAGTTCCCCACAAAAGCGTACAGAACACAGCCGCCACGCAGGCAAAAGCAGAATTTTTAAGTATCGAATTATTTTTCATAAGTATTTCAATTAGAACAAACCTTTCAGCTATATCCAAGGCTCCCCTCAAAAGGGGAGCTGTCATTTTGCTTGCAAAATGGCTGAGGGGTGGAGATAAACTTTTCCTTATTTTGCACGTTCTTCTCCTCTACCACCCTTCCGTCACAGCAATAAATTGCTGTGCCACCTTCCCTCAAGGGAAGGCTTGGTTATACCATAAAAAGTATTATTTTAAACTGTATCCAGAAATCTATTCACGCTGTCAACGCAGTTTGCGCCGTCGGAGCAGGCTGTGATAATCTGCCTTAACTCCTTTGTGCGCACATCTCCTGCCGCAAAAAGTCCGTCAAGCGATGTCTTTCCGCTTTCGTCGGCAACGATATAGCCGTTATCGTCAAGCTTTGCAAGATTTTTAACTGTGTCGCTCCTCGGAACGATTCCGACGGCAATAAACACGCCGTCGCAGTCGATTGTTTCTCCGCTTTTAAGCAAAACGCCGTCTGCGCCCTTTTCGCCGAGAATTTCGGCAACCTCGCTGTTGAACATAAGCTCAACGTTTTCGGCATTCTCAAGCCTTTCGACAAGGATTTTTTCGGCACGAAGGCTGTCACGTCTGTGCACTAAAATTACCTTTTTGCAGATTTTTGAAAGATAGAGTGCGTCGGTTACGGCTGTGTTTCCTCCGCCGACTACAACAACGGTTTTGTTGCGGTAGAAAAATCCGTCGCATACTGCGCAGTAGCCTACGCCCCTGCCCAGAAGCTCCTTTTCGCCCTTAACGCCAAGCTCTCTGTGAGATGCGCCCGAGCAGTAAATTACTGTCCTTGTTTTGTACTCACCCTGTGCGCATTTTACGGTGAAAATGCCGTTTTCCTTTGTGATTTCCTGCACTTCATCATTTATCATCGGAGCGTTGAGAGCCTTTGCGTGCTCGTAGAATTTCATAACAAGCTCCATACCGTTGACCTTTTCAAAGCCTGTGTAGTTGTCAACGTCTGATGTCTGCGTAATCTGACTGCCCATTGACGAGGAAATATCAATCAGCACAAAATCAAGGCCGCTCCGTGCGGCGTAAACGGCTGATGTAAGTCCTGCGGCACCTCCGCCGCAGATGACGAGGTCGAGAATTTGTGACATATAAATACCCTCCAAAGTTTTTCTTCTAATAGTATGTCCTGTAATTAAACTATAATTTAGCGTTGCAGTTATAACTAACGTTGACGTAGGGACACGGCGTGCCGTGTCCACACAAAAATTGCACGCAATTTTTGTGAATGGGACGTGTGGGAACCCGTCCCCTACGGAAATGTGAGTTTTTCTCTAAAACTACGATTTAATCGGTAAAGT
>DKWR01000054.1:4520-7239 GCA_002491825.1 Ruminococcaceae bacterium UBA7147 | reverse complement strand
CGTGTGGGAACCCGTCCCCTACGGAAATGTTTATTTTTCTCTATAACTACAGTTTAATCGGTAAAGTTTAATTGCCACTGCGGACACGGCACGCCGTGTCCCTACGGATATAGAGGAAATGTTGTATTTTTACCGTAGGGGCGACCCTGTGTGGTCGCCCGAAACGTTATTGAAATAAAACTTTAACAAAACGAGGCTGACTCATACGAGCCAGCCCCTATGCTGTCTGATATAAAACTATACTCAGCCCTCTTTGACAACAGCTCTGATTGCTTTTGCGATATGGGGCTGTGTGAGTTCAAATTTATCAAGAAGCTCAAGAGCCGGACCGCTGTAACCGAATCTGTCGTTTACACCGATTTTTGTAACCTTAACGGGGCATTCTGCGCTTGTAACTTCACAAACTGCGTCGCCCAGACCACCGATTACGTTGTGCTCTTCAACTGTGATGATTCTTCCTGTTTCCTTTGCCGCCTTGATGATGATTTCTCTGTCAATCGGCTTGATTGTGTGAATGTTGATAAGACGTGCGTTGATTCCCTCGGATTCAAGCTCCTTAACAGCCTTTAACGCCTCGTTCACAACAAGACCTGTTGCGATAACCGTAACGTCGTTGCCCTCGTGGAGAGTGATTCCCTTGCCAAGCTCGAAATTATATGTTTCGGGGTCGTTGAAGCTGTCAATTGCAAGTCTGCCGAGTCTGATGTAGACAGGGCCGTTGTACTCGATTGCCGCCTTTGTAGCCGCCATCATCTCGTAGTGGTCGGCAGGGTTTAATACAACCATACCGGGGATTGTTCTCATAATGCCGATATCCTCAAGGCACTGGTGAGTTGCGCCGTCCTCGCCTGTTGAAATACCTGCGTGACTTCCTGCAATTTTTACGTTTAAGTGCGGATAAGCAACCGAGTTGCGAATCTGCTCAAAGGCTCTGCCTGTTGCGAACATTGCAAACGAAGCCGCAACGGGAATTTTGCCTGATGCCGCCATACCAGCCGCAACGCCTACCATATTGCCCTCGGCAATACCGCAGTCAAAAAATCTGTCGGGAAATTCCTTTTTGAAAATGCCTGTTTTTGTAGCAGCCGCAAGGTCTGCATCAAAAACAACTATATCCTTGTTTGTCTTGGCAAGCTCACAAAGAGCCATACCAAAGCTTTCTCTTGTTGCAATTTTCTTTGTTTCAGCCATCAGCAATTGCCCTCCAATCTGTCAATCTCAGCCTGAAGCTCGGCTGTAGCCTGCTCGTACTGTTCCTTGTTGGGAGCAGAGCCGTGCCAGCCAACCTGATTTTCCATAAATGAAACGCCCTTGCCCTTGATTGTTTTTGCAAGAATTGCAGTGGGCTTGCCCTTAACGGTCTTTGCCTTGTCAAGAGCAGACGCAATCTGCTCAAAGTCGTGACCGTCGATTTTGATTACCTCAAAGCCGAAGGATTCAAACTTCTTGTCCAAAGGCTCAATTCCTGCAACCTCTTCAACAGTGCCGTCAATCTGCAAGCCGTTCTGGTCAACGATAACAACGAGGTTGTCAAGCTTGTTGTGAGAAGCAAACATTGCAGCCTCCCATACCTGACCTTCCTCAACCTCACCGTCGCCGAGAACTGTATATGTGCGATAGTCCTTGTTGTCAAGCTTTGCCGCAAGAGCCATACCGCAAGCCGCAGAAATCCCCTGACCGAGCGAGCCTGTGCTCATATCAATGCCGGGAGTGCCCTTCATATCGGGGTGTCCCTGAAGCATTGCGCCTACGTGGCGGAGAACGGTAAGCTCGTTCCAGTCAAAATATCCCTTGAGCGCAAGAGTTGCGTAAAGGCTGGGGCAGCAATGTCCCTTTGAAAGCACAAAGCGATCTCTGTCCTCCCAGTCGGGCTGTTCGGGCTTAACGTTCATTTCCTTAAAGTAAAGGTAAGTGAAGATGTCAGCCGCCGAAAGCGAACCGCCGGGGTGTCCCGATTTTGCGTGGTAAGTACCGAGAATTGCGCCCATTCTTGACTTGGCTGCAAGAATCTGAAGCTGCTTGATTTCTGAACTATCCATTAAATACATTCCTTTCAGAATAATGTTTAAAGCGGTGCGCAGAGCACACAACGAGGGAAACACTGATTAAATCATTTGCACATATTACGCAGTCAGATTTTTCGTCAGGTTGTACAAATAAACCGCAGTAATGCTGGCGCATTACGAGGATTTTTTGGGCAAGCTGGCGGAAAATATGCAAGTAAGATGTGTAAATAGCTTTTAGCGGGATTTAGTCAGGGGTTCCCTAATTTATTATACACAATCTCAAACAAATTTCAACAATTTTTTCTTAAATCCCGAAATAAAGACAAAATTAATGAATATCACGCTTGAAACAGGACAGATTTGTGATATAATTTTAATAGTTTGGAGTGTGGAATGTGGAGTGTGGAGTTAAAGGACGCTACGCTCCGAATTTGTAATAGTGCGTGTTGTTTGGAAATGTTTGTTTGCCAAATTTATGTTGATATATTGGCAGCGTTTCGGGCGACCACATATGGTCGCCCCTACGGTATAAATACAAACTCTGATATTACACTGTAGGGGCAGCCCTGTGTGGCTGCCCCTTGGGTAACAACAAACGCTTCATTTACAGTCGTAGGGACACGGCGTGCCGTGTCCGCAATGGCAATCAAACTTTACCCGATTAAACCGAAGTTATAGAGGACAACAAGCCTTTCCGTAGGGGACGGCTTCCC
>DKWR01000054.1:0-4187 GCA_002491825.1 Ruminococcaceae bacterium UBA7147 | reverse complement strand
ATTTTTGTGTGGACACGGCACGCCGTGTCCCTACGACAACGTGGCAATATTACCAACGCTAACTTATCGTTTACCTCACAAAACGAACTTATAATTCATGCTTATTTAAATAGATAGTTATATTATTAAACTTGGAGGAAATATTATGCTTTTAACGGCTGATGTGGGAAACACTAATATAAAATTCGGAATTTACGACGGCGACGAGCTTAAATTCAAGCTTCGTGTTTCGACCGATACCGACAAGACAAGCGACGAGTTTGCCGTTGAGCTGTACACTTTTTTCCAGATTTACAACATCAGCGCAGACAGCATAGATTCCTCGATAATCAGCTCCGTTGTGCCGAAAATCACCTCTCCCCTCTCAAACGCAATTAAAACGGTTTCGGGGGTTAAGAGCCTTGTTATCGGTCCGGGGGTAAAGTCGGGACTGAACATCAAAATCGACAATCCCGAAAAACTCGGAGCAGATATTGTTGCAGGCTGTGTGGGCGCATACGAAAAATACGGCGGACCGTTTATAATGATTTTTATGGGAACTGCAACGGTAATAGTCTATGTTGACGAGAACAAAACCTATCTCGGCGGCGCAATTGCTCCCGGAGTGGGAATTTCGCTTGACGCACTCACAAGCAAGGGCGCATTGCTCCCGTCTATTGACTTCAAAGCACCCGAAAAGGTAATCTCTACCAACACGAGCGACTGTATGCGTTCGGGAATTATGTTCGGTACGGCGTGTATGCTCGACGGAATGATTGACCGCTTTTACGAGCAGGCAGGAAAGAAATGCAAGGTAATTGCAACAGGCGGCTTTTCACAGCTTATGGCTGAAAACTGCACCCACAGGATTATCGCCGACGAGAACGTAATTCTGGACGGACTGAAATATATTTATAAGAAAAATAATCGGTGATGATATATGCAGAAAAAAAATCTTGATATTTTACTTAATACAGATGATTTTATATCGGGGCAGGAGATTTCCGAAAAGTTAGGCGTTTCACGTCAGGCTGTGTGGAAATCAATTAACGCTCTCAAGGAAAAGGGATATGAAATTCAGTCGGTCACAAACAGGGGCTATCGCCTTGTTTCTTCGCCGAATTACTTAAATGAAAGCAGTCTGAAAAGCCTTTTGCACAACAAGATTATCGGCAAAAATCTGATTGTGCTTGACTCTGTAAATTCGACAAACGACTACCTTAAAAAGCTCGGCAACGAGGGGTGCGAAAACGGTACTGTCGTTGCCGCAAGAGAGCAGACAAAGGGCAAGGGCAGGCTCGGCAGAACGTGGCAGACTAAAAAGGACGACGGTATTGCGTTTTCGGTGCTTTTGCGCCCAAGCGTTGCGCCGAGCGAGGTTTCGGCAATCACTCCGCTTGCAGGACTTGCAGTGTGCAAGGCTATAAGGGAATACACAAAGCTTGACTGCGTTATCAAGTGGCCGAACGACATTATAGTCGGCAGGAAAAAGCTTGTCGGAATTTTAACCGAGATGAGCGCAGAATTTGACGCCGTCGAGTACGTTATTACGGGAATCGGAATCAACGTTGACCACACCTCGTTCCCCGAGGACATCGCATTCAAGGCAACGTCGCTGTTGCTTGAAACAGGCAGACACATTGACAAAAACGAGTTTTTAGCCTGCGTACTTGAGCACCTTGAAAACGAGTTTGTAAAAAACAACCTTGAGCTTACCCCGACTGCGCTGTCGGAATATACCGACTTGTGCGCAACGGTGGGAAGAAGCGTGACATTTCAGCGAGGAACACGCAGAATCAGCGGAATGGCTGTCGGCATTTCCGAGCACGGCGAGCTTAAGGTTATGATGTCAGACGGCACAATCTGCCTTGTAAATTCGGGCGAAGTGACCGTTCAGGGGATATATTAGAATTAACGATTATCAATTAACAACTTTTCGGAAAGGATAATCTGAATATGGCGCTTAAAAACAAATTAGGGATTGACAATTCCGCAGAGCTTGCACGTGAAGAGGAACGCATAAGCAAAAAGAAAGCTCTTGAGCTTTTTGAAAACGGTTTGCTCGATACGCTTAAAGCAGGAAAATTTTCTGCGCTGAAAGCAATCCACAAGTACCTTTTTGATGAAATATACGACTTTGCAGGTGAAGTACGTAACGTCAACATTGCAAAGGGGAATTTCAGATTTGCTCCCTTGATGTATCTTGAAGCCGCCCTTGAGAATATTGATAAAATGCCACAGTCAAATTTTGACGAGATTGTGGAAAAGTACGTTGAGATGAATATCGCCCACCCGTTCCGTGAGGGAAACGGACGCAGTATGCGCATATGGCTAGATTTGATTTTCAAAGCCGAGCTTAAAAAGGTTGTTGACTGGAGCAAGGTTGACAAGGAAGATTATCTGCTTGCAATGGAGCGCAGTCCGATAAGGGATATTGAAATCAAGCATATTCTGAAATCAGCACTTACCGATGAGGTAAACAACCGTGAAGTGTATATGAAAGGCATTGATTACAGCTACTACTATGAGGGTTATACGACCTTTAAAGCGGAAGAACTGTAATTCAATTCGGAATGCGTAATGCGGAATTGCAGTCAAGTGGATAGGTTGCAATAAATCAAAAGTTTATTTATATGTTTTAGCCTCAATGTAGGGAACGGTCTTGACCGTTCCGATTACCCATAAGTCTGCTGTAATCCTGCGGAACAGTCAAGCCTGTTCCCTACACTTTATAACTAAACGTTATCAATATATCATAATTTGTTCCACAAACAACAGCCGTTGGATTTTGCTCCAACGGCTGTTTCTTATTTAAGTGTATTTATGCACTGCTTGAAGGTTTCGATAATGTACCATGCGTCATCGTCCGACAGCGTTGTGTTCATCGGGAGAGTCAGCTGGTTTTTGTGCATATTGTAGGCGTTCGGATAGTCGGAAATCTTAAACCCACGCTTGCTGTATGCCGAAAGCATAGGCAGGGGCTTGAAGTGCACGTTGCACATAATTCCGTGCTCCGCCATCATATTGTAAAATTTGTTCCTGTACTCTGCGTCCTTGCCGATAAAGCGTACAAAGTAGAGATGTCCGCTGCTGCGGTGGTTTTCGTCGCAGTGGTTAAGCACCTGAATCGGCAAGTCCTTGAATTCCTCGTTGTAGAGCTTTATAAGCTCGTGTCTGCGGTCAAGAATTTTGTCGTATCTTGAAAGCTGGGCAATACCGAGAGCCGCCAGAACGTCGGGCATATTACATTTATACTGCGTGTCAACAACGTCATATTCCCACGCCGCAACCTTGTTTTTCTGGTAAGCGTCCTTTGTCTGACCGTGGAGCGAAAGGAGCATATACTGCCTGTACATTTCCTCCTCGTCAATTCCGTCGTGCGGTCTGTGCACAGCCGCACCGCCCTCTGCGGTCGTCATATTCTTAACAGCGTGAAAGCTGAAATTTGTAAAGTCGGCAATTTCACCGCACATTTTGCCGTGCCACTGTGCGCCGAAAGCGTGTGCGCCGTCAGCCATAACGAAAACTCTGCCGAACTTCTCCTGAAGCTCGTTTTTGGGACGGAAAACACCTTTTTTGCGTTCAACAGCCTCAAAAATCCTGTCGTAGTCACAGATTACGCCTGCAAGGTCAACGGGAATAATCGCCTTGGTGTTGTGGTTGATTGCTTCTTCCATCTTGTCGTAATCCATCTCAAAGCTTCCGCTTTTGCAGTCAATCATAATGGGCTTTGCTCCGACGTGATATACAATAGAGGCGGTTGCAGTGTAGGTGTAGGCAGGAAGAATAACCTCGTCCCCCGGTCCGATTCCGAGAATACGCAGTGTAAGCTCGGCACAGGAGGTCTGCGACGAAAGGCAGACCGCCTTGTTTACGTGACAGAAGTCGGCAATTCTGCTTTCAAACAGCTTTGTTTCGGGGCCTGTGGTAATCCAGCCCGATTTTACAACCTTAACTACCTCGTCTATTTCCGCCTGTGAAATATCGGGCGGTGAAAAAGGAATCTTTCTCATTCAAAAATCTCCTTTGTTTTATCAGGACGTTTCGTATTTTCTAACAACTTTATAAACAAAATTAATGGAATGTACAAATTCGTACATTCCATTATACAACAAGTAAATTAAAAAGTAAAGTTTAAGTAAAATATAATTCACCTATAATTTTCTAAATCAGCTAAACTATAAATTAGTGTGGAGTTTGGAGTGTGG
>DKWR01000003.1:4645-21055 GCA_002491825.1 Ruminococcaceae bacterium UBA7147 | reverse complement strand
TCTTATTCATTTGCAACAGCCCCATTTTATTTGCGGATATTATTCTGAAAAATTAATTGCAACTGATAAATGAAGCGGAAATTCAAGATTTATCCTCTCCGTAACTATCTTTTTCTGCTCCTGCGAAAGCGTGTCGTTAATTGTGATTGACAGTCTGAAGCTTGTCGGCAACTCGGTAAACATAAAATCCGTCAAGCCACAGCTTCTTAATATGTCGCAAAAAGCGTCGGGAGTACATTTACCGCCCATATTCTGTTCCTGCAACATCAGCATTTCTCTGCGTTTTTCGGTTGAATACTCCTCCTTCTCCTTGCCGAGAAATTTTTCCCTTCGCTCAATTCCGAAATCCTCTGCCGTTTCAATAAAGTATTCCTTTGTCATTGTATCAAGGGTTTCAAACAGGCTGTCAAGTCCCTCGGAATATGCCGAAAGCTCCTTTGATATATTTGAATTTTCGTCAATGCTGTAAATTCCGACTGCATTCAGCTTTTCTTTCATTGAATCGTAACTGCTCATCATACCACCGTAATTTCCGTAGTTCCTGCTTTAAAGCGCTGTGTAACGGAAAGCTCCTTGTTTTGCATAGATGTATCATACTCGTAGTTTTCCACGCAATCGGTTTCAATCAGTGCCTTTCCGAGCGCCGAAAGATAAAGCTTGCCGCCTATGGCGATTGAGTTAATGTATTTTTCAAACGCTGTCTTGCAAGCCGCCTTTACTTCTGCCTCCGAATAGCCGTTTTTCGCCGTAATTATTACATCAAGATCATAGCTGACGGCAGTTGCGTTATACACCTTGACGTCAACATTAAGCTCACGCTCCTTATCAACAATCGACTGAAGCTTTTGAATTACCGTACCGTCAACGTTGCCGTCGCTTGAACACACATAAATATTAACCGTGCCCGAGCCTCTGACTCTTGCAACCGCCGACGCTTTTGCAACGCCCTCAACAGATAATGCAAGCTTTTCATAATACGCCTTGTTTGTTCCGTTCGACTGATTTTTATATGTACTTCTTATGCGCTCACGCAATTCAATGTCGGTTTCTTCTTCCTCGCCGCCTGTAAACGGAACGGAATTTGTTATTGATTCAATTTCCGTCGGAACGCTTACGCCGACTGTCACCTTATCTTTTTTGACATTTCCTGCACGTCCCGGCTTTTCCGCCTCTGCATAAACGCATACAAGCGTATTGCCTGCGGAAATTTCCCCTTCCTCAGTCGTGCAAAACCTTACGGGAGAGCTGTCGTCGGTAGCTACAACCGTACCAATCGGAATAATAATATTGTGGTCAACAGGCTGTGAAATAAAGAAAAATATTTCCCCCTGCGCCTTTACTGCCTTTTTGCGCTCAAGACCACGCTGTTTTGCAATGTAGTCAAGGTATTCTCCGCTTGCGCTGTCGGCAAACATCTGATTTTTCAGCCACTCAAAGTTTACCTGTGCATTATAGATTTCTCCTGCAAGCACCTTGAGTCTGATTGCAACATCGCTTTTTTCGTCAATTTCCGTTTCGCTCTCCTGCTCGTATCTGTTCTTCATTCTTTGGTATATTTCGTTATATGTTTCCGTATAAATGCACCTCCGTATTTCGGCTTTCTCCGCCTATTGTGATTGTAAGCTTAATAACTTCGCCGTACTCCAGAACTACGGCTTTGGTATCTTCAAACTGCGCAAGAGCCTCGTTTATGATAAGCTCTGCCCTTTCTTTGGCAAGGTCGCTTTCTGCGTCTATGCTCCTTATGTCCGAGCCTGTTTCTCTGTCGTAAATAAACCCTCCGAGCCTTGCGCCGATACAGATTTGCGCACGCTGAAAAAGTGCGTCAGTATCTGAAATCATTTTGTAATTGCCTGTGCTGTCAACAACTGCGTCGCCGTCTTTTATTCTTACGTCCGTCATACAGCAAGCTCCTTTCCGTTTACAAGCACTCTGCCGTCGTTTTTGAGGACAATTGACGCTCCGCCCTTTGAATAGAGCATAAGCTCACCCTCTTCAAGGTCCGTGCTGTTTGCAATCACACCGAGCCCCACTTCGCCGTCATCAAGAGGGAGTACTACTGCACGTTCTCCCGTCGGCGGAACGCTGAAAATTCCATAGGGAAAGCAGGATTTAAGCCTTTTATGCTCGCCCGAAGAAACGACCGCAGTGCCGTCCCTGTCGTTTTTATTTACGTTTCCCTTGACCGCATTCGGCGATGTAAGGGAATTTTTTGTTATGTAGTTCATAAGCCACATCAGAATCTCTCCTTTCCAAGTGTAACCGTTGTTTTTTCACCGTCGCTTCCGACAGTATATCTTATTTTCCTGACGGAGAGGTTTTCGATTCTTCCAAATAATTCGTCGTCCAAAACAGCAGGTCTGCCGATACTTTTAATAAGACAGCCGACGCAATCAAGAGCAATTGAATAACTGTCGCTGTTGCTTTTGCCGATTATATTGTCGGCAGTCTGAACAGTAGTCTTGTCCGCAGTTGCGTTGACATACCTAACACGCTCAATCCCCTTGCATTCGGGATTTTCATTTTTTATGCACCCTCCGTATGTACCCGCCTCGGTGAGCTTCAGCCTGACCTCTGAAATCAGCTTGAACCGTCTTTTGCTCTCTATTATTGCGGTGTAACCAACTCCGTTTTTTCCGAAATTTATTATTTCACCGCTTTCAAATCCTTTAAAAAACGCCTTGCCCTTTCCCGTAATTCTCGGCTCTGTACCGTAACGGTTAATGCAGAAATTTCTGAAAACCTGCCAGTGCGTCATACCCTTGTCAATTTTAAGTGTGCCGAAAAACGGAATGTCGTCTGCGTCATATTCCGTCAGTCCGAACGGCTTTAAATGCCTGTTGAAAATAAAATCAGCCGAGGGGTTAATATATGTCAAAGGTTCTGCCTCGTTGTCAAGAAGAAAAGCCGCAGGACTTCTCGCCGTAATTTTCGTAATTGCTCCGTCCTTGCTTTTAATGCCGATAATTTCGTCAATCCGGCCTGTAAATACAGCCTCATCATCAAGAAACGCCGTAATAAAATCTGCGTTTTCGCTTATTTTTTCGTCATACGGAATTGTGATTGTCAAATCGTCGGCAGGCACCTCAACGTCAGCGTTGAGAATAACCGTCAGCACGTTGTCAAGGTGCTTTTCGGTTTTGTCAGAATATGTAATCAAAAACTTCAGCAAAGCTTAACCGCCTTTCCGTCAAGCGGAGTATCAGGACGTTTTACGCTCGGATTAAGCTTTACAAGAGTATCAATCGGCACACCGAATTTATAGGAAACATCCCATAAGCACTCTCCGTTTTCAGCCGTATAAGCATCAATCTTATCCTCCTGTTTCTTCTCCATAACCTCTCTGAACACGAAGCTGTATTCGAGAACGTCCGGCTTTGGCTCGCCCTTGATTTTAAGGCTTTCAAACACAGCATAGACAGGAGTAATTTTCGGTATGGCAAGCACACCTTGTCCGCCCTGTCTGAAAAGCGAAAGAAGTCTGTCAAACTGTTCAAGGCAGTCTGAGCCGTACAGCTCGCCTGTTCCGCTGATTACCATATTTTTTCTTCCCATATTCTGTATGTAAGAGGTGCCGTTCGGCGAGTTAAGCTCCTTTACGGTTTTGTCGCATTCAAAGATAATCTCCTTTGGGTTATGGTGCCACTGCACTCCCTTGAATCTCATCGGTACAAGCTTCATCGCATTCTTGCCTCCTCTTCCTCAACAAGCCTTGTGCTGTATCTTCTGCTTTCCTGCTCAAGCAGCTCGCTCATATTTTCAACGTCAACGCCCTGCGTGTATTTTTCTGCGGTACTTAACAGAGCCTGATTAAACTGTGTCATATTTCTCTCCTCTCACGCGCAGTAATTTTCACCGTATATTCAACAGCGTTCTTTGCGCTTATGCTTGCAGTAACGCTTGATATAAAGCAATCTTTGTAGGTGACAATCTTTTTTGTGTTGAAAATTTCAAGTCGTTCAAAGCTCTGCCCCTGCAAAAAATCAAGCTTGCCCGAGTTATTCATCACAAGCTCAATACTGTACTTTTTCTGTGCCATTCTCTCAACGGGAGCATCGGTAAGAAACTGTGAAATATCGTAAAAGGTATTTTCAATTCTGCACGTCGCCTTTTTAACTCCGCCGACGATTTTGCCGTTAAGCCGAATTGTAATATCGTCACCCTTTTCAAATGCAAAATCAGCCACGCTACCCCTCCTCACAAAGGCAGAATTCAATTTCGAAATGCACAGTGCGGTAAATTGCATTCAAGTCAGGGTCAAAGGCAATCGGAGAAGCGTCGGACTCAACAATAATCTTCTGACTGTCAGCCTTTTTAAGTCCTGTCAGCAGTTCGCTCACAATTTCCGACAAGCCGCTGCCGTTCTCTGTTGCAGGTGCATACACCCTGATTTCAGCCTTAGCCGCATAGCTGTCGCCCTTTATTGTTGAAGAAAGATAGCCGCCGATGTAGCTTTTTGAAAGCGAAGTATCTGTAACTGACACAACGGCAAGCAGACCGCTTATCGGGTTTTCAACGTTGTGCGGGCCGTACTCTCTTACAAACCTTACCGACTTTAATCCCTCATTAAGCTTGAGCGAGGCTATAATTCGATCAATCTGTTTTTCAATCTGATTCATAATCATCCTCCAGTGCTGTGCCGTAAGGCAGTAGAATTGCCCAGACATAAACAGGGCGGTCATCTGCATAATATGTTTCGCATCTCTTAACAATATATTTTTGATTATGCATTTCTATTACGGTTGCGTTCTCCGAAAGCAAATATTCGGGCGAGCCGATGTAAAGATACTTTTCACTTTGTTTGTATCCCAGATAGTGATACTGACCTCCGACATACACCTTGTTTTTGTAGCGCAGAGGCTCGACAAACGCCTTTGTCTTAACTTCCTTTTCACCCGTTACAATCGCAACACTGCAACCGTATCTCTTTATTGTTTCTCCGACAGCCGCAATTATACTCATCAAACCACCCTGCCGAACAAAAAGTCTTTTGTATCAATAAGCTCGCTGTATTTTTCCGAGTATTCCTTCCACAGCCTTTCGCCCTTGCTCTCTCCGCTTTTGGGCGACGTGATTTGCACGTCGCCCGCAGTAAACGAGGTTATGTTTTCATCATTGCACAGGCTGTAGAGCTTGAGCGCATACACAGCGCACAGCATTTCAAGCTTTCCTGTTTCGCTCTCGTCGGGATTTTCCTTTATCGTGATAGACTTCACATAATCGCACGCATCGTCAATAAGCGTTTTCCACTTGTAGATTTCGCTGTTGTCAAGCCCCGACAG
The DNA here is from genome assembly GCA_002491825.1 of Ruminococcaceae bacterium UBA7147. Classification (GTDB taxonomy): domain Bacteria; phylum Bacillota; class Clostridia; order Oscillospirales; family Acutalibacteraceae; genus Ruminococcoides. Next base: position 15,773 of record DKWR01000003.1, on the reverse strand, counting down.
CAGAGCAAAACGTGAAGTAACATTTGCAATGTTCAAACAATCACCTCACTTAACAGGAAAGAGCCTTTGCCGATTCGGTAAAGATTTTTGAAAAGCCTGCCGTACAGGTGATAGCCGCACGTTCAAGCTGACGGTCAATGAGCTTGTCGTAGTCGGTCATAACGCCGCCTGCCTGCACCATTTCAAGAGCGCAGTTCTTGTCAAGACCGATGATTTTGCCGTCTGTCATTTCGGGGGCGTGAAGAAGTGTTGCGCCCAAGGGCGTAATCATCTTGCCCGTACCCTGAAAGTCAAGTCCTGCGTTTGAGTCCTGCATCTGGGGAAGTGCAAGAATCTTCTGCATTTCCGCAGTCGGCGCAAGGATTGTGTTAAGCTCATAGGGAGAAAGTGACGACCAGAGCTTTAAAATATCGCTGTATGCAACGCTTCCGCCGGTGCCTGCGCTGATAACCTCAGCCGCATTTGAATTGCCGTCACCGTTTAAGAGAACGTCAATTGCGTCCTTAAGTTGTGCTCTTGCAATATATGCGCCGATCTGGTTAAGTGTTACCGTAAAGAGGTCAAGGCGCTGAAATCTTAAAGCCTCGTAGGACGCAACAAGCATTCTGCCTCTCTTATGAAGCTTTACAAGGTTCTCCCTTGTCTTTACAACAGTCTGCGGAATCGCTGCACCCTCGCCGACAATCTTAAGAGTTTTGTCGTCCTCTGTCGGAGCAGACACGATACTGCGGTAGTCCATACCGTCAATGTCCGTAACCGTTGCAACAAGGTTCGGGAGAATATCTGCACGCTCCATACCCTGTCTTACTGCTCTGTTCACATATTCGGGGAACAGTGCCGCCGAGTTAGAGGTCTGGAAGAATTTTTCAACGCAGTCGCTTCCCTTGCCGCTTACCTTGATGTCAAAGCGCTTTAACTGACGTGAAAAAGCGTCAAGTCCCTCAAGCGAAGTGCCCTCGTAGTTTTCGGAAGGGTCAAGCCTTTCAAGCACGTCTGTAAGACTGCCCTTGCCCTGATACATACCTTTTTCAATTGTAATATTTTCAAAATTTGCCATAATTTTTTCCTCCTTAAATTAAAGAATAATTCCTGCTTCGGTAGTGGTTGACTCAACTACAAGCAACGCTCTGCCGCTGTCGTTTGCGGCTACCTTGCCGCTTGCTGCTGCCGCAACCTTTGTGTAGCCGAGTGCAAGCTTTGAAGAAGTCTGCACCTTTGCATAGCCCGAAAGCTGAACGGTTGCATAGCCGTCACGAACTCCCAGGCAGATTCCGCAGAACAAGTCGCCTGAGGAGCATTTTGCTACCGTACCGTCTGCGCTGATTTTTACAGGCACGCCTGCTTCCGTAAGTGCACTGTTTGCAATAAAGGTTGCCACGTTTTCGCCGTAGCCGTTAAAGTTTACATTCATATTATTTACCTCCGTTAAATTCTGAACTGACCGTTTGAAACGGTGTTGTTTTTATTTTTTTCGCTGTAAAGCTGCGGAACAGCCGTCAGCATTTCGTTTTTCTTTTTCTCAAAGGCTGTCTTGAACTCCTTGAGCTGTGCCACTGTCATCGTCTTTGCAACGCTCTCCATTGTTTCTCTTGAAATCTCGGGCTGAACCGACGCCGACAATCTCAGCACGTCGCTTGTAAGGCTGTCACGGTAATAAACTCCGTCCTTTGCCGACTGCTTGAGCGTGTCAATGTAGGACAAAAGCTTTCTGCTTTCCTCTCCCGACAGGCTCGCATTTCCTGTTTCAAGCTTTTTTAAAATACCTTCCATATCAATCTTTTCTCCTTTTTTATAAGCCGACTTTGTTACGCCTGCCGCCTTCTGTGACGGTACAGCTACAAAGCTCCATTCGTAGGCGTCATACGGGTTGATAAGCTCACCGCAGCATATTTTTGAGCCGTAAGTTTCTCCCTTTCTGTGAGGGCAGGTGTCTGATCTTTCTCCGCAAATGCTGCATAAAACCTCCTCAACCGCACAGCCTACACTGACCTCCTTAATGATTCCGCTGTCAAGCGCAAGAATAATGTCGCTGTTTTTTTCGCCGACGGGCAGATACGCCCTTGCCTTGAGTCTGAAATAATCATCTCCCGTTGCTGTTTTCCTGCCGTCAACAGCTTCAACGGCGCAGGCAAAAATTCTTGCCGTCTGATTCTTCGCCGTAGGATTGTGGTCAAAAATCCCCGTCTTGCCGACAAAGAGCTTTTCAAGCGCAAACAGCGATTCAACGGTAAAGCGTTCGCCGTCACGGTCAATGTCGTTGTCGCAGAGCACGACGGAAAATACATAGACCTCGTCCTTTGAAAGCTGTCTGCGTGTGTATTTGTTAATCAGCGCAAGCTCCTCGTCAGTAACACTAATCTGCTCGCTGTCCTGAACAGCACCGATGACAGCCTCCTTTTTAAGTCCTTTTTTACTCATCAATTACCTCCGTTTCGTTACCAATTTCAATCTGCACTGCACGTGCATTGTTGTACCTTGCCTGCGAAAGCTCGAGAGTGTCCTGAAGATTAATGTCGTCCCACTCAATTTCAAATCCGCAGTTAAATCCGCAAAGCCTTAAATGCATTGTGACTATCTTTGAAATCACAGGCTCTACAACCGCCCTGTAATACTCAAGCTCGCTTGTAAGAATGTCCGCCTGCTGTTCGCTCATTCTCTCTGTGCTTGACCACGAAAGTCCGAGCAGAAACGGCGGTATGCCAAGCTTTGCAAGAATCTGCTCGAGTATGCTCCTTACGGGAATTTCGCAGTCGGGCATCTGACTTTCTGCGCCGATTACCTTAACACTCACATCGCCAACCGACACAAAGTCGCACACGCTGTCGCTCCGCATTGCCTTTTTCCACTCGTCGGCAATCTGCCTTGCGCTTTCCTCGCTGAAAGTGCTGTTTGAATCGGGGTTGTATGTAACGGCAAAACGCACGTCGCCGACTCTCTCCCAGTTTGTCCTAATCGACTTGAAAATTCGGAGCAGAATGGAGCTTACAAACGGAAGTCCGCTTAAAATTGACGTTCCGTGAACCGTACCCGCCTTTTGATTGAGCAAGGTAGCAAGCACAAGCTGTCTGTTCTTAACAGGTGCAAGCTCACCCGAATTATTACAGCACACCACCAAATCAAGCGGCGATTTATCCGCCCTGATTTCAACATCGTCAAGGCTCGCGTTGTAGAGTGCACATATTCCGTTTCCGTCTGCATACGGTATCATCTCGCCCACTGCCTCACCGTAGGTCAACAGCGAGTCAAGGTAGCTGTAGATAAAATTGTTCATACCAGTTGACGAGCCGTTGATTCTCACGTTCTTTATGAAATCGTCTGCCGTTTTCTGACAAGCCTTGCTTTCCGTCTTAATCTGAAATCTGCCGATAAGCCGCACGATTTTCCACAGTGCGGCGTCAATAATCGGCACAGCCTCACGCAGTGACGAATACAGCTCACGCTCTGCTTTGCTCCCTGTTTCATACCTCTGAAACAGCTCAAGGCCTGTCTGCCTGTCCTTCGGTACGGTCTGTACGGGCAGGGACTCACTTTTGCTTTCCCTGCGATTTTTTCTGCCAAACTTCAAAGCTTTCTATTCCTCCTGTCTTTCGGCGGCTATAACAAACATACTTCTGCCGCCGTCAATCACCGTTGTGACAAAATATCTTATGTCGTCCATAGCGTGGTCGTTTTCCTTTACGGGCAAATCATCGGCTTTTCTGCTATCCCAGCGGTAAAGCGAAAATTCACGCTTTGATGCCTTGCAATTTCTGCAAATTCTGATACTGCCGTCCTTTAATGCCTGCGACACTCTGCGTATTCCGTTCACAACGTTGTTCTGTGCAGGCGTTACCCTGAACTTTCCGTGACGGCGGATAACCTCAATAAAGCTTGCCGCCGAAGGGTCAACAACCACCTGCGAAATTTTCCTGTCGCCTGCAAGAGCGCAAAGTCCCTTGTAGTGCTCCTCGTCGGTTTTCTGAAATCCCTCGGTGCGTGAATTGAAGTAGTATTCGTCAATTCTGTACCACACACCGTTCTGCCTGCCCCATAAGCCGAATGATGCGGGATTTACCGTTCCGTAGTCGCACGAAATTGCATACTTCTGAAATTCGCCCTTCGGCATATCGCAGTACATTTCTTCGTCAGCCATAAACGGATAGACCGCCCCGTGAACGGCAACCCATCTGCCCTTGACAAATCTCTCGTAGAATACGCCCGAATATAGGTTTTCATACCTCTGCTTTACCGCTTGTGAAAGCGAAGGATTGTCGTCCATAGTAAAATGCAGATAAAGCGCATTCTTATCCTTTGTCTTTTTAATCCACTCGGTATAAAACCAGTGCTCGGGATATTCAGGGTTGCAGTTGAACCAGAATTTTGAGCCTGTCACCGAGCACCTCGCCATAGCCTGCTCCACAAAGGAGCGTGGCATAAGCGCAACTTCGTCAAACATAACGCCCGAAAGCGTCATACCCTGAATGAGCGATGCGGAGGATTCGTCCTTGCCGCCGAAAAGGTAGAACCTGTTTTTTCTTCCTCTGTAGCTTACATTTAAAATGTTGTGAGTGATTTTCTCGTCACAGGAAAAGCCAAGCGTTCGCAAGAGCGGAATAACTGGAGTAACCATATTTCTCCGCAGTGAACGGATTGTCTTGCCGCAGAGTGCAAAGTCCGAGTTGCCGCCGAAGTAAAAGCTCCAGATTACAAACGAAAGCACCATACAGAACGTCTTGCCGCTTCGCACTGCACCGTCACAAATTATTGCGTCACAGTTGCGGTATTTCGAGCTTCTGCTCCACCACGAAAGCACCATTAACTGTTTTTGTGAAAAAGGTTTAATCTTCAGCCTTATCACTTCCCACAGACTTTGCGCCCTCGTCTATTGCGTCAAAAAGACTCTGCACGCCGTTTTCTTCCTCCTGCTTGCTTTCAAGCTTTTCAAGAGCCTTGAGCCTGTCGAAAAACTTGATTTCCATTGAGCCGTCCTTCGGTCTTTTAATCTCCGAAACAAGGAATAAATCCATTTCGCTCAAATCGGCACGTGACGGATTTTCCATATAAAGCAGTGAAACCGCATCGGCAATATTGCCGAAAGCCAGCCGTTGATAGCCGACCGACGCCATATTTGCAAGCGACTTTTCACGCTGACGTGCAAGGGCTTCAATCTCGTCTGCAATCTCCTTTCTGCAAAGCAGTTTTTCGCCTGCCTGCTCGGGATTTTTCAGCCAGCCTGCACGCTGAGCCGCAAGTGAGGAACTGCCCGTATTAAGAAAACAACTGCAAAATTCACGCTCACGGCTTGTAAGTTTTTTCTCTATTTTTGTCACCTCCGTTTTTTGAGAGAGCAAATTCAATTGATAATTGCAAAACTTTGCCGCTTATCCAAGGCTCCCCTTTTGAGGGGAGCTGTCATTTTGCTCGCAAAATGACTGAGGGGTGGAGATGAACTTTTCCTGAATTTTTCACGTTCATCTCCCCTACCACCCTTCCGTCACAACGATAAATCGTTGTGACACCTTCCCTCAAGGGAAGGCTTGGATAAATCTCAAAAGTTGACTGTTATATATTTCAAGTATCAACTTTCTGTAATTGTTAATTTATTTATGCCTCTCAACTACCCCTGTAAAAAATAAAAAAATTGCATATTTTAATGCAATTTTCCAAAAATAATTTTAAATATTTTTAATTTTTTCGAAAATCGGAGGTAAAAATGCTTACTTCAAGCTATAAAAACAACCTTACGGAAATAAAAAACGCCCTGCGAAGTGACAAAAGCTTTGACCTCGTAGAGCGTGACCTGTATATCGGCGGAAGAAACGCCGCAATGTTTTTTGTTGACGGCTTTTTAAAGGACGATATAGCCGAAAAAATCCTCGAATATTTTTATAAAAATCTGAAAGAGGAAAACTTTTGCTCTCCCGAGCACTTTTCAAAAAGTGCTGTTCCCTATGTTGAAGTGGAAGTTTCCTCCGACGTGAAGAAAATCTGTACCGATGTATTAAGCGGAATTTCCGCTTTGATTGTAGAGGGCTTTGACAAGGCGATTCTGCTCGACACACGAACATATCCCCAGCGTGAAACAGGCGAACCTGACAACGACAAGGTACTCAGGGGCAGTCACGACGGCTTTGTTGAAACGCTTATTTTGAACACCGCACTTATCCGCCGCAGAATACGTGACACGGATTTAACAGTGCAAGCCTTTAAAATCGGAAGTCGTTCGCAAACCGACGTAGCCATTCTTTATATGGAATCAAAGGTTGATAAAAAATTCCTAAAGGAGCTTACAAAAAGGCTCAATTCAATAAAAACGCCGTCGCTTACTATGAATCAGCAAAGCCTGATTGAAGCGCTTTACAAGCGAGTGTGGTACAATCCGTTTCCGAAGGTAAAGCAAACCGAACGTCCCGACACCGCCGCATCAGCCGTACTTGAGGGCAACATTGTAATCCTCGTTGACAACGCACCCTCGGCTCTGGTTATGCCGACCTCGATTTTTGACGTGCTTGAAGAGGCAGACGATTATTACTTTTCGCCCGTCGTGGGAACATACCTCAAGCTGTCACGATATTTTATAACAATTCTGTCGGTTTTCATAACACCCCTGTGGTTGCTTGCGTTGCAGAATCCACAGCTATGCCCCGATTTTCTGAAATTTATCCTGCTTGATAAGGTGCAGAACGTACCTGTTTTCTGGCAGTTGATATTAATGGAAATCGGCATTGACGGCTTGCGCCTTGCCGCACTCAACACGCCGAACTCACTTACAACGCCTTTAAGCATTATCGGCGCAATTGCGTTAAGCGAATTTGCCGTAGAGTCGGGGTGGGTGTGTATGGAAGCAATACTCTATATGGCTCTCGTAACGGTTGCAAACTACACACAGCCGAACTACGAGCTTGGCTACAGCCTTAAATTCTGCCGTGTGCTGTTGCTTGTGCTGACGTATCTTTTCAATATATGGGGCTTTGTTGCGGCGTTTGTAATCAATCTTCTGCTAATCTGCTTTAACAGAACGCTCTCGGGCAAAAGCTACCTTTATCCGCTCATTCCGTTCAACGCAGGCGAATTTCTCCGCAAAATTGTTCGTGTAAGGAGCAGGTGATTACAACAATAGCTTTCGTGCTTTCAACATCAAATCGGCACAGAAATTTGTTGCAGATTTAAAAGTATAGTCAAACTCGCCTGCCCACGTTCTGACCTCTCCGTTAAACCCTTGTTTGAATCTGTACACTCCGTAATTGCGGTGTGTTTCGTCATACCAGTACGGCACACCGCAAAAGTCATACACTCGTCTGCCCCTGTCGGCGGCATACCTTATCAAATTCCACTGCATAAGATAATTAGGCATAAGATTGCGCAGATTGTCGGACGAACAACCGTAAACATAGCTTACGGTATCGGCATAGTCAATAAACAGCGCACCCGACAGCGGAACCTCATCATAACAGCACATACAAAGTCCTGCGCTGTCCCCGAATGAATCAAGGATTTTTGCAAAATACTCCTTTGTCCTCATATCAAAGCCGTCACGACGTGACGTCTGCTTCATAAGCCTGTCAAAATCGTCAAGTCCCTCCTTGCCGCAGAATTTACATTGAACGCCCTTTCTTTCGGCAAGCCTGATGTTGTACCTCCACTTCGGCTTAAACGACTGAAAAACCTCCTCTGCCGTTCTGCCGTTAAGCTCAATTCTGTAGTTTTCCCTGCACTGAATATTATCATAGCCGACCTTTTCGCCGTGATAGACAAAACCGAGCGATTTTAGATTTGCAATAGCCTCAAAGTCGTTTTCGTCAATCAGCGGGTCAATTTTTAGTGTATACGCCTTGTGTTTTTTTGCAATCAGCTTTACCTGTTCAAAAATCAGCTTGAGCACATTTCTGTCGTGAAAGTCACAGACAGGACCTCTCGGTGCATAAAGCATAGAGGTTTTAAGAAACGGAATTTTCTTTACTAAAATCAGCATTGTGCCTATCGTATTTCCGTTTTTGTCCCTTGCAACTATATATTCACTGCTCCAGTTATCCTTAACCCTTGTCCAGCAGGACGACTGCGTAAAGCTTCCGTTTATATTCTCCGAGCAGAAACGCTCGTATTCATTCATATCCATAAAACAAGCCTCCGTAAATTGTGTATCTCAATTATACGGAAGGCTTGTTTCACATTTCATTCAAAGTTGTATATTAATTGTATCTTTTCAGTCCGTTATATATGTCGGCGATTAATTCCGAATTACGCATTACGAATTCCGAATTAATTTTATTCCTCTGTCGTAACATCACCAAAATCGCTTTTAATATTTCGCATTTCATAATAATCAACACCTAAAACATTAAATGCAAAGTAATCGGGCTGTATAGTGATATGCAGCGAAGAACTGATATTGTTCACGTCCAAGCCGCAATAATCGTTCAGACCGTTTACAATATCGGGCAAAAGTACATCCCAGTCGCTATTGTAATCATAATACGGTATGTCGCCGTTTGACAGAATATTCAGCTGATAAACCTTGTCGGTTTTGCGGTCAAACACTACCTGAGCCTCGGTAAAATCACTGCCGTAAAATACAACATTCATAAGCCTTGCCGAAACCGGAACTCCGTCAACAGCACCGCTGACTATAGTCGTTTCATAAAGAGCAGGCTTTTTTCCGCTGTCATTCATAAGCAAATCAATTGCCGAAACTGCGTAATCGGACTCCTTAAGTTCCTGCTTAAGCGGCTGTAAAGCTCCGTAAACAAGCTGAAGCAGAGTAAAATCCGATATATCCTCGTTGTCGTTAATCCAGATTGCATTTCCCGATTGTATCAAATCATAAGGCTGTTTAATCGAAGTCGTACTTCCTGTATCTGTATTAATTGCCAGCTTTTCGGGCGTTGCCTCGGTTTTCTTTGAATCGTTCACGCTGTAATAAAAGTACGGCAACGCTACAATTGAAAAGGTAATTACAACCGAAAGCAAGGTGCATAAAGCGTATTTTATTTTAGTTTTCAATGCTTTCGTCCTCCTTTTCGGCTGTCGAAACCGCAACGTCAAATTGTACCGTTGTGCCGACATTTTCTTCACTTTCAATAGTCAGCACCGAGCCGTGCAGACGTGCAATTTCGTTGCAAAGCGCAAGGCCGAGCCCGGCACCGCCCATTTTTCATGAACGTGATTTGTCAACCATATAAAACGGCTGTGTGATTTTTTCAAGCTCGTCCTTCGGTATGCCCCTGCCGCAGTCGGAAAGTGAAAAGCAGTATCTTTCACCGTCAGTTTTTCCGAGTAGTGTAACCTCCTGTCCTTTTTGCGATGCCTTGCAGGCATTGTCAATCAGGTTGTACAGAAGTGTTTTCAGCAGTGACGGCTCTGCAAATATGAGTGTTTTTTCATATTTTATATGAAGCTTTATGCCGTATTTTCTAAGCAAGAACGCAACACTGCCCCTTAATTCTTTAAACAAATGCTCGGTGTTAATATCAGCACATTTTATGTCGCTGTTTTCCATAACTATAATTTCAAGAAGATTTGCCGACAGCTTTTCAAGCCTTTTGCCCTCTCTGTAAATGTAGTCGGCGCATTCTCTGCGTTTGTCAGCGTCAAGCTCATAGGTGCGCAGCATATCGGCATAGCCTATGACCGAGGTCAGCGGAGTTTTTAATTCGTGCGTAAAGTTTGCGACAAAGTCGTCCCTGTCCCGAGCCGCTTTTTTAAGCTTGTCAGTGTAGCTTTCAATATTTTCAGCCATTGTGTTAAAGCTCTCCGAAAGCTCTTTTACTTCTCCCGTACCTGACGTTTCAACACGCTCTGAAAAATTCCCCTCTGCAATTTCTCTTGCCGCATCCGAAAGCTTAACAAGCGGTCTTGTCAGGAATTTTGAGAAAATCACAAGCACAAGCGAAGAAACCATTGCAACAATTAATAGAATAATTCTGAAAATTCCGCAGTAGCTGTCACGGCTTGAATATATCTCGCTTATGTCGGTAAGCGTTTCAACATACAAATCACGGTTGGAAACCAGAATATGACTTACCGCCTGAAAATAGTGCCTGCCCTTACTCTGCACAATTCGGTGGGAGTGCATACCCTTTTCAATTTTCGTAATAAACGTAATGTCGTCAAACTCCGTAAGCTGTTTTGCATTGCCGATTTTCACCTTTGTATCGGCAGAGCTGCCCGAAACCTGCTGTAAGAAGTTATTTATAATATAGTCAACGGAGCTTTCCCCGTAGCCCATTGTGTCGGCGTTTGCACAGGTTGCATACAGCGAGAGCGTTATGTAGCTGTTGTTGTCGGTAAGGGTGCTTGTCTTTTCCTCAAGAGTGCTTGTAAACACAGCATTTATCAGCAGAAATCCGCCCACGCCGAAGGAAACGATTATCATAATAAATGAAACGAAAAATATCTTCCACGCAAATTTCAAGCCTTTTCCTCCTCAATGTATCTGTACCCGACCTTGTACACCGACTGTATTCTGTCCTTGATTCCAAGCTTTTTCCTCAAACGCTGAATATGCAAATCAACCGTTCTCGTGTCGCCCATATACGGCTCGTGCCACACCTGCTCGTAAATTGTTTCACGGTAAAGCGCAATGTTTTTATTCTTTACAAACAACAGCAAAAGCTCGTATTCCTTTAGTGTAAGCTCCACAGCCTCACCGTTTTTCCTTACAATTCTCGAATTTGTGTCAATGGTGATGTCGCCAGATTTAATAAGAAGCGAAGCCTTGTTATACCTGCGAAGTACCGTTTCAACCCTTGCCTGCAACTCTGCAACGTCAAACGGCTTTGTTATGTAATCGTCTGCGCCGAGCTTTAGTCCTCTGACCTTGTCGGCAACGCTGTTTTTTGCTGTGATAAAAATTACGGGCGTGTTGTAATTTTCAATGTATTCAATAAGCTCAAAGCCGTCAATTCGGGGAAGCATTACGTCAAGCAAAATCAAATCATACCTGTTCTGCTCAATCATATCCGCACCCTTTTCGCCGTCATTTGCCGTTTCACAAATATATCCGAGAGATGCAAGCGCCATTGCAATAAGCCTTGAAATATGCTCCTCGTCCTCAACAATAAGTATTTTAGTCATTATGTCACCCCTTGCTGTGCTTAATTTATCATATTTATCTATTTTAGTACGCTAAACGATAATTTAGATGAGTTTG
>DKWR01000003.1:0-4294 GCA_002491825.1 Ruminococcaceae bacterium UBA7147 | reverse complement strand
TGTAGGGAACAGTCTTGACTGTTCCGCCGGATTACATCTGACTTTTAGGTAATCGGAACAGTCAAGACCGTTTCCTACATTGAGGGTTAAAACATATAAATAAATTCGGGAACTTAACTTTTGAATTATTGCAATCTATCCACTCGACCACAACTCCACATTCCACACTCCAAACTCCACACTAAATTATAGTTTATTATACCACAAATTTGTATCATAATTGTATAGCATACAAAAAAATCACCTGCATATAAATTTATAAAGCGGGTGATTTTTTGAAAATGCAGGGAAAATTATTAAAGCTTATAAAAGCAGCAGTGTCATTTGCACTGCTGCTTACGGCTGTTTTCTGCGTTTTCCGCCGACTGCCCGAATGTTTTACATCAGAAGAATCAGCCGTTCTTGCGGCGGCTTTTACGCTTACGGACGGGCAATATATTTCCGAAAACGATAAACAGGACGAAAAAAAGGAAAGCAAACAAAACGCTACCCAACCCACAACCGCTCCCGAAACCAAAGCAACCGAAAAATCAGATGATAAAGAACGTGACAAGTCGGGGTATTACGACTCCTTTGCAAAGCACGAGGGCGAAGAAAAATACAGCATAGACGAAAAGAACATCTCGGGCGGCGCAACGAAGGTTGACAACTGCTACATAAAAAACAAAACAGGACTTGACCTCGACTTTGAATCGATACTCAACGACAAGCTCACATTCAGCGTAAAGAAGAAAACCGACTCGCCGCAGGTCTTGATTTACCACACCCACACAAGCGAGGCATATATGGACGAGGACGTGGACTACTTTTTTGAAAGCTTTTATTCACGAACGCAGAACAACGATTTTAACGTTGTAGCCGTTGGCGACGCTATCACTCGTGTTCTTGAAAGCAAGGGCATTAAAACACTGCACGACAAAACCGTTCACGACTCCACCTACAACGGCTCCTACGGCAGAAGCGTTCAGACGGTGCAGAGCGATATGAAGGAATACAAGGACATCAAGGTTGTGCTTGACATTCACCGTGACGCACTCGGTACAGACGAATGCAAGGTAAAGCCTGTTTTTGAGTACAACGGCAAAAAGGGTGCACAGATTATGATTTTGTCGGGTTGTGATACAGACGGAGAACGGGATTTTGAAAACTGGCAGAACAACCTTAATTTTGCCCTGAAAATACAGAACACAGCCGAGAAAATGCACCCCGGAATGACTCGCCCGATAAGCTTCGATTATTTCGCCTACAACGAATACGTCTGCGACGGCTCACTTTTAATTGAAGTCGGCGCAGAGGCAAACTCAATTGACGAGGCGGTATATACGGGCGAGTTGCTCGGAAATGTTCTTTATGAGGTATTAAAATAAGTGTGGAGTTAGGAGTGTGGAGAGTGGAGTTAAGGGTCGCTTCGCTCCGAAATTATAATGTTGCGTGATGTACAGAAAGGTTTGTTTTCAAAGCTTGTATTGATGTATATAAACTCAGGGGCGGATAAAATCCGCCCCTGAAAGGTTACTTTACATTATTAATATCATCTCTGCGGCAACGCCGCATATAAATAAAATCGGGAACTAAACTTTTGATTTACATCACGCTATCCACTCGACCTAAACTCCACACTCCAAACTCCACTCTCCACACTAAAATGTGACCGTAAACGTTGTGCCATTTTCGTTGCTTTCAACCGTAACGTTTCCGCCGTGGCGTTCTGTAATGTGCTTAACAATTGCAAGTCCGAGTCCCGTACCGCCTGTTTCCTTTGAACGGCTCTTGTCAACACGATAGAATCGCTCAAAAATCCTCTTGTGGTGCTTTTCGGGGATTCCGATTCCCGTATCAGACACCTTTATTATCGAGTTCTCGCCTGTATCCTCAACCTTGATTTTAACCTTTCCGTTCGGGCGGTTGTATCTTATCGCATTGTCGCAGAGGTTGTAGATAAGCTCGTAAAGCTGATTGCGGTTTCCTTTAATAACCGACTTTTCCGCCTCAACCGAAATTGTAACGTCATGCTTTTCGGCATTCGAACGCAAGTCCTCGGCAACCTCATACGCAACTCCCGAAAGGTCAACGGGGGCAAATTCCTCCTCGGACAAGCTCTCGTCAAGCTGAGAAAGCTTCATAATATCTCCGATTAGCGAAAGCAGTCTGCCCGACTCTTTGTGAATTTTTCCTGCAAAGCCCTGAACGTCATCGGGACGTGCAAGTCCGCTTGCGATAATCTCGGCATAGCCTGAAATTGAAGTCAGCGGAGTTTTCAGCTCGTGCGTAACATTTGCGGTAAATTCACGGCGCATTTTTTCCGCCTTTTTCTTTGCCGAAACGTCAATGATAATGCAGATAACACCGTTTTGCTTGTTGTTAGAATACACAGGGTTTGTAATAATCTGTAGCACCCTGCCGTTTATCGTCATATCACCGCTTTTGCCCTCGCCCTCAAGCGCACTGTCAACGCAGTCAATAACCGTTTCGTTGCGTGAATAGGCAAGCAGGCTTTTTCCGGCAACCTCTCCTTTGTCTGCGCCGATAAGCTTTGCGGCAGAATTGTTGCTCATCAGCACATTTTTATCCATATCAATAAGAATAAATCCCTCGGACATATTCTGAATAAGCGTGTCGATTTTGTCCTTTTCAAGCTGGAGCTTGCGCATCTGCTTGCGGATTTCCTTTTGCTGACTGTTGATTGTTTCGGCAAGCGGAACAAGCTCCTCGTATGGTGTGCTTTCAAGATTTTCCGACATTTTCTCAATAGGCTCAATAATCTTTTTCGTTGCACGCCTTGAAAGCGCAATACAGATTACAAAAACAATCAGAACGATAACGACAATTACGGGCAGGATTTTCAGAAAAACGCTTATTATACTTCCATAGGTTTTGGCTACACGCAAAACGTTCCCGTCAGTGGTCTTTATCGCATAATAATATGTGTTGCTGTTCAGCGTTGACGACATTCGGCTGCTTGAGCCTGTACCCCTTTTTAGTGCATCCTGAAATTCAGGACGGTCGTTATGATTGGGCATTGATAAAGTATCGCTCTCGCTGTCATAAAGCACGTTGCCGTCGGGCGCAATAAGCGTAATTCGCACGTTTTCGTCGGCAATTATATTTTCAAGAGATTTCACGTTTTCGATGTTATAGGTTTTGGCAATTGTCTGCGCCAGCATAGCAAGGTCAGACGACTCCTGCTCTGAGAACACAAACCAAAAAGCGGCTGTCATAAAAACAGCCGTGAGTAATATTGAAGCCGTCGCCACAACGGCAAATCTTTTGAGCAGTTTTTTGCGAAGTTTCATCTGATTACTCACCCGCCTTGTAGCCGACATTACGAACAGTTTTGATAAGATTTCCGCAGTTTCCGAGCTTCTGGCGCAGAGTTGTGATGTGCATATCTACCGTTCTGCTCTCGCCCTCAAAGTCGTAACCCCAGACGTTGAGAATAATATTCTCACGTGTAAGTGCCATACCCTTGTTTTTGAGCAGGTATTTCAAAAGCTCGTATTCCTTATATGTAAGCGTGCACGGCTCGCCGTCGCTTGTTACGGTGTGCTTTGAGTCGTCAAACACAATTCCGCCGAGCGTGATAACGTCAAGCTTGTTTTCAACAGAGCATCTTCGGAGAATTGCACGCACTCTTGAAATAAGCTCAAGCACCGAAAACGGCTTTGTAATGTAGTCGTCCGCACCCATATCAAGTCCCTTGACCTTATCCATTTCACTGCCCTTTGCCGTAACAAGAATAACGGGAACGGACTTTGTAACTGCGTCCTGTCTTAACTTTTCAAGCACAGAAAGGCCGTCAAAATCGGGGAGCATTACGTCAAGAATTACAAGCTGTGGTATCTGGGTAGTACAAGCCTTAAAAAAGCTTTTGCTTTCGGCAAAGCTCTGCACCTCATATCCGCTGTTTTTCAGCGCATATGTTTCAAGCTCCCTTATATCAGTATCGTCTTCAACAATATAAATAAGCATTTTATTAACTCCTGTTTAGCTCTATTGTCTATATTATACCACAGCCGCAAAAAAAGTAAATAAGAGAAACTTAATTAAGTGTGGAGTTTGGAGTGTGAAGTGTGGAATTATGGTCGAGTGGATAGATTGCAATAATTTAAAACTTTGTTTCCCGAATTTATTTATAATGCGGCGTTGCCGCAGAGATTATTTTTAATATTGTAGCGGCAAACGTTGTTCACCACAACGTTACCAATACAGCAACATAAATTCAGAAAGCAAACCTTTCCTCACAACACGCACTATTATCAATCCGGAGCGAAGCGACCCTTAACTCCACACTCCA
>DKWR01000068.1:35565-40381 GCA_002491825.1 Ruminococcaceae bacterium UBA7147 | reverse complement strand
TCCACATTCCACACTCCAAACTCATCTAAATTATCGTTTAAAAGTATCATCTTACAAATAATGTGAAAGCGGTACAGTCATTGCACACTGTACCGCTTAATTTAATTGTTATTTCAGTGCATTGATAGCCGCTTCAATAAGCGCAATCTGCTCTCTTTCCTTTGCCGCCTGTCCCTTAACCTTTTCAATTACGGCTTCGGGTGCTTTTGCAACAAATCCTTGATTGTTGAGCTTGCCCTCGCTCTGTGCAAGGCGTTTCTTAACCTGCTCAAGCTCCTTGTTAAGTCTTGCAAGCTCCGCCTGTTTGTCAACAAGCTCGTCCATCGGAATGTAAATCTTTGCGTCAGCCGTTACGATTGTAACAGCTCCCTCGATTTCAAAGCTGTCTGCGACCTCAACCTCGCTTGCAGACGCAAGCTTCTGAATAAACGCTGTACCGTCTGTAAAGGTCTGCGGGAACTTTGTTGCAACGTAAACCTTTGCTTTTCTTGACGGCGGAACGTTCATCTCTGCACGTCGGTTACGGATTGCACGGATTGCCTCCATAACCCTCTGCATTTCAAGAACAGCCTCGGGATAGTCAAGCTCTGCGTTATATTCGGGATACTTTGCAAGCATAACCGTTTCGCCCTCGTGCGGAATTGTCTGCCAGATTTCCTCTGTGATGTATGGCATAAACGGATGAAGAAGTCTTAAAATTTGGTCGAGAACATAGAGCAGAACCTGTCTTGCGTTCTGTGCGTCCTCGCCGTCGCTTGAAAGTCTTGCCTTTACAAGCTCAATGTACCAGTCGCAGTAGCAGTCCCAGATGAACTCGTAAACCTTTTGAACGGCAATACCAAGCTCAAACTTTTCAAGGTTTTCGTTGACTTCCTTTGCAACCGTGTTGAGAGTTGAAACTATCCACTTGTCCTCGGTTGTAAGCGTTTTCGGAAGCTGTTGCACAACGTCGTAGTCGTCAATATTCATATGAACGTAGCGTGATGCGTTCCAGAGCTTGTTTGCAAAGTTTGCACAAGCCTCAACACGCTTTTCGGAAAATCTCATATCGTTTCCGGGTGAGTTGCCGGTTGCAAGGAAAAACCTTAGTGCGTCTGCGCCGTATTTGTCGATAACCTCGAGCGGGTCAATGCCGTTGCCGAGTGACTTTGACATCTTAACGCCGTTTTCGTCACGAACAATGCCGTGCATAAATACAGTCTTGAACGGTGCTTCGCCCGTATGCTCACAGGCTGAGAAAATCATTCTTGCAACCCAGAAGAAGATAATATCGTAGCCAGTAACGAGAGTGTCGGTGGGGTAGAAGTACTCAAGCTCGGGAGTCTTGTCGGGCCAGCCGAGTGTTGAGAAAGGCCACAAAGCGGAGCTGAACCACGTGTCGAGCGTGTCCTCGTCCTGATGCAGGTGATTTTTGCCGCACTTCGGGCAAACTGTGGGCGCTTCCTTTGCAACGATAATTTCGCCGCAGTCGTCGCAGTACCAGGCAGGAATTCTGTGTCCCCACCAGAGCTGACGTGAAATACACCAGTCCTTGATGTTCTCCATCCAGTGGTAGTAGACCTTTTCAAAGCGTTCGGGAATAATCTTTGTTTCGCCTTTTTTAACACATTCAATTGCAGGCTTTGCAAGCGGAGCCATCTTGACAAACCACTGCTTTGAAACCATAGGCTCAATAGTTGTGTGACAGCGGTAGCATGTGCCGACGTCGTGTGTAAGCTCCTCAACCTTTTTGAGTGCTCCGATAGCCTTAAGGTCGTCAAGAATTGCTTCTCTTGCCTCCATAGTCGTCATTCCGGCGTATTTTCCGCAGTCAAGTACTTCAGGC
Source organism: Ruminococcaceae bacterium UBA7147 (assembly GCA_002491825.1). Taxonomy (GTDB): domain Bacteria; phylum Bacillota; class Clostridia; order Oscillospirales; family Acutalibacteraceae; genus Ruminococcoides. The sequence goes on along the minus strand of DKWR01000068.1, from coordinate 38,556 downwards.
TCGTTTTCTGCAAGCTGACCCTTTGCCTTCAGCTCGTTGTATTCAGCAACGTCCTTTTCGCCCGTCATATGACCGTCATATGTGAAGCAACGTACGATTGGAAGCTTGCAGCGCTGACCCACCTCAAAGTCGTTGGGGTCATGGGCGGGAGTAATCTTAACAACGCCTGTTCCTTTTTCCATATCTGCGTGTTCGTCGCATACAATCGGGATTTCCTTGTTGAGCAACGGGAGAATTACATGACAACCGTGCAGATGCTTGTAGCGTTCATCGTCCTTGTTGATTGCAACGGCTGTATCGCCGAGCATTGTTTCGGGACGTGTTGTTGCAATTTCAAGGTATTCGCCTGTTTCCTTAACCTGATAGAGCAGATGCCAGAAATGACCGTGCTGTTCCTTGTATTCAACCTCGGCGTCGGAAATTGATGTGCAGCAGTGCGGACACCAGTTTACCATTCGGTTGCCCCTGTAAATTTTACCTTCCTCATAGAGCTTTACAAATACCTCGGTAACCGCCTTTGAACAGCCCTCGTCCATTGTAAAGCGTTCACGCTCCCAGTCGCAGCTTGAACCGAGTTTTTTAAGCTGGCTTGTGATTCTTCCGCCGTATTCACGCTTCCAGTCCCACGCACGCTCAAGAAAACCTTCACGTCCGAGGTCTTCCTTTGAAATGCCCTCTTTGCGCATAGCCTCAACAATTTTAGCCTCTGTCGCAATCGAAGCGTGGTCTGTGCCGGGGAGCCAGAGTGCGCTATAGCCCTGCATTCTTCTCCAGCGGATTAAAATATCCTGCAAGGTTTCGTCGAGTGCGTGTCCCATATGCAGCTGACCTGTGATGTTTGGCGGCGGCATAACGATAGTATAGGGCTTTTTGTCCTTGTCCACTTCGGCGTGGAAGTAGTTGCCCTTAATCCAGAAATCATAAATTTTGTCCTCGAATTCCGAGGGGTTGTAAGATTTAGCAAGTTCCTTTGCCATAAACATATCTCCTCATACATTGCAAAGTGGTAAGCAAAATCATTGCGCTTACATATACTTATATATTATCTCATTTTAGTGCGCTTTTGTCAATCAATGAGAGGGAAATTTTGATGTAATTAACCGTATATTGTCTAACGGTACTTTGCAAGCAAGGTAATATTTGCCTTTTCAATATCATTTAAGTATGAGTCGCTGTAGCTCGGATTTTCTATGTACCATTCGGTTGATTGGAAATAAGCTCTGATTTGAGAATTTTTGAAAGCTCGTCCGTAGCGGGCGTAGATTTCATTGATAGCCTGTTGAACCTGTGCAGAAGAAAGCCATGTAATTTCACTGCTGTTAAGTAATCTGTAGGAAGAATCATAAAAAATAAAGTCGCCTTTATATGTGTTTCCGATTTCACTCGGAGATGAGTTCATTGTGGTAATTTTACCGATTCTGTTTGAAGATACCGGCGGTTTTGTAACAGCCTGAGTGGGAGCTGTGCTTGGAGTAACTGGATTAGTCACCTTTTCGCTTTTAACCGTAACTGTGCAGGACGCTTCCTTGCCGTTTTGCGACTTGCAGGTGATGCTTGCAATGCCTGACTTTACACCCGTAACAAAGCCCTCGCTGTTTACAATTGCAACTTTCTCGTCGCTTGAACTCCATTCAAGAACACCGCTCGGTGCGTCTGACGGTTGAGTTTTTGCAAGAAGCTGAATTTTCTTGCCCTCCTTGACGGAAACATTGGCACTGCTCAGGGTAATAGACGTCACTTCCTTGTCAGTTACAGTGACGTTACAGGTCGCTTTTATATCGTTTTCTGCTTTTGCCGTCACAACAGCTGTGCCTGCGCTTTTTGCCTTTAATGTGCCGTCGGATACGGTAACGATTTTGTTGTCGGAGCTTGTCCAGTCAAGTGACTTTGTTTTTGCGTCCTCGGGAAGAATTTTTGCCGTAATTCCGAGTGAGTCACCGACAGTCATAGTGACATCTGTTTCGCTTAACTCAATGCTCTTAACCTCTTTTTCAAAGCAGGAGCAGAAAATTAAGGGGACTAAAGCAATAATACAAATCAAAAGTGCAGTCCTTTTCATAAATAATGCCCTCCTATTTTGGTACGCCCTAATATTATTTGTCCGTATGTTGATTTTAGTATATACTATTTTACAGTTTTTGTAAACATTTTTGTCTTTTTATCGTCAAAATAAACGCATTATTAATTTTTTATTTTAAGAAAAAGCTGTTGACATTTAAAAAATAATGATATAAAATATAATTGTATCAATGAAATAATACATATAACACTAAAGGAGCGATGTTTATGATTAAAAATACAGCATTTAAAATCAAGGACAAAACCGTTTCGCTTTCGTTAAGTGTATGCAAAAAGATAAAAAAGCTTGCGGTACTGTCTGCAAAGAAAGTTTCGGAAGGTACGGGAAAATTCGTTTCATTTATCGGAAAATATGCGTTTGTGCTGTCGGTGTTTTCCGTACTCGGGGTAGTTATGTTCTTTGTCAGGCGAACACTTGCAAAACAGGGGTAAGGCAATTTTATGAGTGAGAAAAAGAAGGTACATCTGACGCGAGAAAATAACTTAAAAAAAGAAGAATGCCCCGTACGCGATCTGCGTGTCGAGGCACTCGACTGGCCCGCCCGAAGGGATTTGAACCCCCGTTCTCCGGAATCGGAATCCGTTGCGTTATCCAGCTGCGCCACGGGCGGAAATATTAAGTTTTTCAGATTAACACTATAGAATAGCAGAAATTATGAGTCGGTATTATAAGATAAACTATAATTTAGCGTTGCGAATTATAGCAACGTTGACGTAGGGACACGGCGTGCCGTGTCCACACAAAAATTGCAACGCAATTTTTGTGAATGGGACGTCTGGGAAGCCGTCCCCTACGGAAAGGTTTGTTTGTAACGATAATGTTGATATAATTGGTTACGTTTGATAATCACTACGGACACGGCACGCCGTGTCCCTACGGTCGAAAACAAACGTTACCTATATATCAACTTA
>DKWR01000068.1:17047-35232 GCA_002491825.1 Ruminococcaceae bacterium UBA7147 | reverse complement strand
CTCGATTTGCCCGCCGAGGCACTCGGCGAAATTATCGTTTAGCTTACTAAAAGTGATAACATGAATATATTATACTATTCATGTATCAATATATCAAGCTATTTTATTACTCCGAAAGCTCCTCCCAGATTAAATACTGTTCTTCCTGCTCCTGCTGGAGCTGTTCAAGCTTATTTGTCAGCTCGATGAGTTTTTCATAATCTGCAACAACTTCTTCGCTTGAAAGCAAAGCCTGCGTTTTTTCAATTTCACCGTCAAGCCTTTCAATCTCGGCTTCTGCTTTGTTGAGCCTTGTTTTGCGCTTTCTTTCTTCGCTCTGCTTTTGCTTTTGCAAAAAGTAATCGTTCTGCGGCTTTTCTTTATTAACAGTCGCTTTCTCGGCTTTGTTTTCGCCGATTTCCGACTTTGTGCGTTCGAGGTAATAGTCGTAGTTGCCAAGATACTCCGTCACGCCGTCGGGCGTCATAACAAGCACACGGTCGGCAAGCTTGTTTATAAAATATCTGTCGTGGCTGATAATCAACAGTGTTCCGCCGTACTCTTTGAGCGTGTTTTCAAGCTCCTCACGTGAGGACGAGTCAAGGTGGTTTGTCGGCTCATCAAGGAGCAATAAGTTGCCGCCTTTTAGCATAAGCTTTAAAAGTGAAATCCTCGCCCTTTCGCCGCCGCTCATTTTTGAAAGAGGCTTGAAAACCTCCTCACCCTTGAATAAAAACGACGCCATTGCGCTTCGTATTTCCGTCTGCGTCATATTCGGGAACGTATCCCACACCTCGTCAATTGCCGTTTTGCTCAAATCAAGATTCTGCTGCATCTGGTCAAAATATCCGACCTGAACATTTGCGCCGTAATCGTATTCTCCGCTGTCCTGCGGACATTTGCCCGTTAGAATCTTAAAAAGCGTTGTCTTTCCGCAGCCGTTTGCGCCGAGTATGAAAACTCTTTCACCTTTTCTGATATGTATGTCAACATTTTTAAATAAATGCTTTTCGCCGAATGATTTTGCAAGACCTCTGCAAATAAGCACATCATTTCCGCTTTCGCATTTCGGCTCAAAGTGCATATGCATTGTTTCAAGCTCGCTGTCAGGAGTGACAAGCTGTGCCTTTATTCTGTCGGCTTCCTTTTGCTTGCTCGCCGCAGTAATGAAGTTGTGCTCACGTCCCCAGCGCTTTTGCTGTTCAACAATGCCCTCAATGCGCTTGATTTCTTTAATATCGTTTTCGTACTTGTTTTTCAGCGACTCGTTGTACGCCTTTTTCTTTTCGATAAACTCCGAATATGCTCCCTTGTAGCACATTGTACGGTTGTGCTCAAGCTCAATTGTCTTGTTCGTCACCTTGTCAAGAAAATAACGGTCGTGGCTGATGATTATCATTGCGCCTTTGAAGTCACGCAAAAAGCTCTCAAGCCAGTTTACCGAGCCGATGTCAAGGTGGTTTGTCGGCTCGTCAAGGAGCAGCATATTGCTCTGCGAAAGCAAAAGCTTTGCAAGGCAGAGCTTTGAACGTTGACCGCCGCTTAAGCTGCCGACAGGCATTGTAAAGTCAGACTCCTTAAAGCCAAGTCCTAAAAGTGCCGAGCGTGTACGGCTTTTGTATGTAAGACCTCCGAGATTTTCAAAGCTTTCAATCAGGTGCGTCTGCCTTTCGACAAGCTCGTTGAGGTCGCCGTTTTTGTTGTCAATATCGTTTGTTACGGCTGAAATTTCCTTTTCCATATCGGCAAGGTAGTCAAAAACCGACAACAGTTCGTTGTACACGTCAATCCTCGGATTGTTGCAGGCGTGCTGTTCCATATAGCCGACACGTGTGTTTTTTTCATATGTCACAGTGCCCGAGGTGGGGGAGATTTCACCGTTGAGGATTTTAAAAAGGGTAGTTTTACCAACGCCGTTTGCACCGATAAATCCGACCTTGTCATTGTTTTCAATGTCGAACGAAACATCTGTAAAAAGATTTCGCTCAATAAATGTCATTGTAAGATTGCGCACGGATAATGCAGGCATAAAGTTCACCCCTTTTCAAATCATCTTTTCTATTTTACATTAAAAACTGAAAAAGAGCAATACAAAATTGAAAATATGCCAGAGGTTCACAAGTGCGTAAGCGCATATTCCGATATAGAGCAAAAGGTTTGTGAAAAATCCTTCCTCAACTCCCATAAGCTTGTAAACGACCGAACAGATTATAATCAAAACAAGCGGAAGTATACCTTTTATGAGTAATGCTGCCCAGAAATTGCCTAAAACAGGCTGCATAATAGGGTTTGCTTCATAGAATTTACCGCTTGCAAGCAGAGCCTGTGTGCAGAACCAGTCCACAAGATTAAGAAAGTAGAGAAAAAATATTTTCTGATAAAACGAAAAGCTGTTTGATTTTTTCGATTTATACTCATTCTGAAAGCTTTTCGGGTTGTTAGCGTAATCCATAATACCGTCCTTAATTTATGTTAATTAAAATTGTTTTTAAATTAAGGATATTATTAGCAATACAGCAATGATTATTCTTATTAATAAAGTCAGATTTTATCAGGGTGTATCGTGCGCCAAGAAAAAACTTTAAAAATTTATCAAAAAAAGTGTTGACAAAGTCGGTTTGTTATGATATATTATTAAAGCACTCGAAATTACAGAGATTCGCTGGTGTAGCTCAGTTGGTAGAGCAGCTGATTTGTAATCAGCAGGTCGGGGGTTCAAGTCCGTCCACCAGCTCCATTAAAGCCTACTGTTTAGGCAGTAGGCTTTACCTATGAAATTGAATATGGGAGAATTCCCGAGTGGCCAAAGGGGGCAGACTGTAAATCTGTTGTCATCGACTTCGGTGGTTCGAATCCACCTTCTCCCACCAGTTCTTAAAATCGCCTTAAACACTGCGTTTAGGGCGGTTTCTTTTTGCGTTTAGTAAAAATTCAAGAAAACAACTGCAACTTACTTACCTCAAATTGCAACTTGCTTTTGTTGAATTTGAATTCCGTTTCTGTTATGATAGAATAAGATTACAGCAGGGAGGTCAGACAATGTTCAAGATTACGATTACGCAAATCGGCGAAAAAGATGAGGAAGAAATCATCGTCAAGTGCCGTGAAATCAACGACGAGGTGCTCTCGATTGTTGAACGGCTCAAAAAGAACGAGGCTATGCTGCTCGGCAGCAGGGACGGCGAAATGTTCCGCATTGCTCCGAAGGATATTTACTACATAGAATCCGTTGACAACAAAACCTACATTTATCTTCAGAAAAACGTCTACGAGTCAAAGCTCAAGCTTTATGAGCTTGAAGAACAGCTCGGCAGTACAAAGCTGTTCAGGTGCTCAAAGGCTATGATACTGAATATTTCAAAAATCCGTTCGGTATCGCCGTCAATCAACGGCAGGTTTGAGGCAAAGCTGACAAACGGCGAAACTGTAATAATTTCACGTCAGTATGTGCCGAATCTGAAAAAACGTCTTGGAATGTGAGGGATAATAATGAAAGATACAGTTAAACTTGTAATTACGCATTTTTTCATAATATCAACAGGGGTGCTGTTTATAATCAGCCTTTCAAATCTGCTTTTTGACGGCAACGAACCGTTGTCGCCCGAATTGCCTTGGGAGATATTGCTGACAGGCATATTGGGAGCACTGCCGTCTTTTTTGTTCTACTTTAAAAACGAGCCGACGAAAAATCAGTTCCGCTTACGGACAGTAATTCATTTTATTGTTTTAGAAACTGTAGTTATGACCGAGGGAGCGTTGTTTGGGTGGTATGGAAGCTTTATTGACGGTTTAATATTGTTCGCCGTTATACTTGCTGTTTATCTCTTTGTATGGGCGTACAGCTACTTTATGAATATGCACCTTGCATGGGATATCAACGCTGCACTCAAAAGATTTAACGAGGATGACGAGGACGAAATTTAATGCATTTCACATAATCAATTCTGCACCTTACACCGGGTTTTGTACCTCTCGGTGTAAGGTGTCTTTTTTATTGCTTTTTTGTCTGTTACAATAAGGTCACGACAGGAGGAAAGCTTATGAAAAAGATAATTGAAGTACAGAATCTTGTAAAGGACTACAAGGACGTTCACGCAGTGAGGGATATTTCATTCAGCGTTTACGAGGGTTCGTTTTTTGCGTTTCTCGGAGTGAACGGCGCAGGAAAATCTACCACAATAAACATACTTTGTACGGTGCTAAAAAAAACATCAGGCATTGTAAAGATAGGCGGCTATGACCTTGATACGCAGAAGTCGAAAATCAAGGACTTAATCGGAATAGTATTTCAGAATACCGTGCTTGACAAACAGCTAACCGTAAAAGAAAACCTTGTTTCACGTGCCGCATATTACGGCTACACAAAGGCTGAAACGAGGAGCAGAATTGACGAGCTGACGGATATTTTCAATCTCACCGAAATTCTTAACAGGCGTTATGCAAAATTAAGCGGCGGTCAGCGCAGAAGGGTAGACATTGCAAGAGCGCTGATAAACAGACCGAAAATTCTATTTCTTGACGAGCCGACAACGGGACTTGACCCGCAGACGAGGATTCAGGTGTGGAGCATTATCCACAAGCTCCGCCGAGAAACGGGACTTACGGTGTTTCTGACAACTCACTATATGGAGGAAACTGCCGACTGCGACAACGTTGTAATTATCGACTCGGGCAAAATCTCTGCAAACGATACTCCCCACAACCTGAAAAAACAGTATGCTCATAACAGGCTTGTGTGGTACACTCCGAAATCCGACAGCACAGAAAATCTGCTGAAAGCTGAAAAGCTTGATTTTGAATACATCGGCGACGCATATAAAATAAAAATTGCAGACAGCAGTCAGGCTACAAGGCTTATAACAGGCTATCCGCAAATCAGTGACTATGAGGTTATAAAGGGAGATATGGATGACGTATTTCTCACAATTACGGGAAAAAGGTTGGGTGAATAATATGGTAAAAACATTATGCGCATACAAGGGAATGACCTTGCGAAATATAAAGGTTTATCTTAAGGACAGAATGGCGATTATACTTTCAATGCTCACGCAGATTATCGTACTCGGACTGTATCTGCTGTTCCTGAAAGGCAACTACCTTGATATGATAAGAGAAAACCTCGGCGAGCTTGAAAGCCTTGTGACAGACGGAGCAATTGAGGCTCTTATAAATTCGTGGCTTATCGCAGGCGTAATCGGAACATCGGTAGTCACCGTTGCGCTTAACTCACTTTCGGTAATGGTTTCCGACAAGCAGAACAAAATCAACTACGACTACGGCGCATCTCCCGTCAAGGGTAGTACGGTTGTGCTGTCGTATTTCAGCGGTGCAGTAGTAAATACAATTATTATAAGCTCAATTCTGCTTACGGCAGGTCTTGTCTTTATCGCAGTCGGCGGAACGTTTGTGTACTCCTTTACCGACATTCTCTGCATTTACGGACTGACGGTGCTCGGCTCTGTTTCATCAACGCTTTTGCTTATGATTTTCGCATCATTCTTCAAGAAAAGCTCAACGTTGGGTTCATTCAACGTGATGATTTCAGCGGCAATCGGCTTTGTAATCGGTGCATATATTCCCGTTTCACAGTTCGGCGAGGGAGTGCAGACGGCTGTGAATCTCGTTCCAGGCTCACAGATTGCAGGAATGATGAGAAACGTGCTTATGAACCCTGCAATTGAGAATATCAGCGATATGCTGAACGGTGCAGACAAGGGAATGTTTGCAGAAAGCGTCAAGGAAGTTTTCACCCTGAAAATGAATTTGTTTGACAACGAAGTAGGCTTTGGATTTATGATGACTTATTCGCTTATAGCAATAGCAGGATTTTTGCTTTTAAATCTTGTTCTATACAAATTCAGTTCAATTTCAAAGGAATAACAGGACAACAAACAAGGCGATTGCAAACGCAACCGCCTTTTCTATATGGTTATATTTTTAATGGATACGTATGTGCAAGACCGTAGCGAGCGACGCCCTCGTCGCTCAAAAAACGTTACCTATATATCAACTTAAAATTAGGGCAACCGTTTTATCCAAACAATCCGACTTTTCCACTCGATTTGCCTGCGGTGGCACACCGCTTACCAGATTCCGAGGACGTGCTGCATTAAAATGCTTACGCCCGTAATTGCAACCCAGCAGGTGAAACCGAGCAGAATCGGCTTTCCGCCTGTTTTTACAAGCTTTACAATGTTGGTGTTGAGTCCGATTGCCGCCATAGCCATTACAATGAAGAATTTACTGAGTTGTTTTAAGAAACCGAAAATATTGTTTGCAACGTCAAGTGCCTGTCCTGTTAATACCGAGGTAGCAATTGTCGTGATTACCGATGCGAGCACAAAGTAAAGAATGAACATCGGGAAAATCTTTTTAAGGCTTACCTTCGTTTTTGAGCCTGTGTTTCCGCTTTTCTCTTTTCTCATTCTGACAAATGCGAGCACGAGCGTAATCGGGATAATCGCAAGCGTTCTTGTCAGCTTTACGATTGTAGCGGAGTCAAGCACCATTGAGCCTGTGCCGTGCATTGAGTCCCACGTTGAAGCGGCGGCAGTTACCGACGAGGTGTCGTTTACTGCTGTTCCTGCAAAGAGTGCAAAGCCCTCGTTGCTCATTCCGAGAAAACCGCCGAGCGTGGGGAAAATCAGAGCCGCAATCACGTTGAAAAGGAAGATTACCGAAATAGATTGCGCAATTTCCTCATCATCGGCGTCAATTACGGGAGCGGTTGCGGCAATTGCAGAGCCGCCGCAGATGCTTGAGCCAACGCCGATAAGCGTAGCCGTTTTTGACGGAACCTTTAAAAGCTTGTACATAGCAAAAGCGACAATAAGTGAAGTCGCAATTGTCGAAAGAATAATCGGGAGCGAGGTAAGCCCTACCTTGCCGATTGTCGCAAGGTTAAGACCAAAGCCGAGCAGAATTACTGCGTATTGCAGAATTTTCTTCGAAGTAAAGGCGATGCCGTCAGTAAATGCGTCCTTTTTCTTTATTATAAGCGACAAAATCATTCCTGCAATAATTGCAATTACCGGTGCGCCGATAACCTCAAGCGCAGGAACAAACATCACAAGAAGCCAAGACGGAACTGCAATTGCAAGACAAAGCAGTATTCCCAAAAAAAATTTTTTCATATAATATCCTCCATTTCATTTTCAACTGTAGTACTGTGTTAATTATAATAATTATCAATTTTGTTATGAAAATAACCACACTCAAATGTAGGGAACGGTCTTGACCGTTCCGATTACCTATAAGTCAGCTGTAGTCCTGCGGAACAGTCAAGACTGTTCCCTGCACTGAAAAAACTAAACGTCACCAATATATCAATGTTTATTCAGCAGATAAACATTTCCTAACAACACGCACTAATACAAATTCGGAGCGGAGCGACCCTCAATTGTTAATTTTTAATTGTAAATTGTTAATTGTTAAAAGTTCCAGTCGGGGATAAAGTCCGTGCTTGCAGAAGTCAAATCCTGAGTAAAGCCTTCAAGTCCGAGAGCGTAAAGCTCGGATTTTACCTTTTCATATTCACGGCGTGTAATCGTTCGGTTGATTTTAGGAAAATCGTGAGCCTTGTTGACAGGCACATATTGGCACATAAGGCTTACAAGCACCTGTTTGTCGTAGCTCCGTTTTATAATGTCGAGCACGCCGAGGCTGTTTTTGGTGTGAGAGGGGAGAATCAGGTGGCGCACAATTACTCCCTTTTTCATCATACCGTCCTCGTCAATCACAGGCGTTCCCACCTGAAAAATCATCTCTTTTATTGCGGCTGACGCAGTGTTTACGTAGTTCGGCGCAGAGGAATATTTTATTGCGAGAGCGTCGTCGGAATACTTGAAGTCGGGCAGATAGATGTCGACAAGACCGTCGAGAATTGAAAGAGTTTTCGGGCTTGTGTAGCCACTGCAATTGTACACAACCGGTACTGACGGCTTGTAAATGTCAAGGCTTTCGGCAACCGCTGTTACATAGTGGTCGGCTGTCACAAGGTTAATGTTGTGAACACCCTGCTCCTCAAGTCTTTTGTAGCAGTCGGCAAGCTCTTTGGGCGTTACGGCTCTGCCCTTATGACCGTCGGAAATTTCGTAGTTCTGACAGAAAACGCATTTTAAAGTACAGCCCGAAAAAAACACAGTGCCGCTTCCTTTTATACCGCTGATGCACGGCTCTTCGCCGAAATGCGGCGCAGCCCTTGCAACAACAGGAAGAGTGCCCGCACCGCAAAAGCCGTTGCCCTGATGCTCGGTGCGACAGGCGTTGCATTTTCTCGGACAGAGATTGCAAATCATAAAAAATCACCTCGACTATTGTAGCATAAATGCAAACTAAAGTCGAGGAGAAAATTTAATAATATTATACGCAGAAATCTGTAAGATAGTCTTCTACAATATCGTCAATATGACATAATTCAATTTCAAGCTCGTTACACATATTTACGAGCAAAATAATATCATTATAGTTATTTGTGATTCCGCCAATTGATTTTACGAGCTTCCCTTTTGAGAAAACATCAATACCGTAACCATTTTCAGAACAACATTTTATGCAATTAAATTTATATTCTATCATAAGTGTACCGTGCTTTCGCCTGATGTTAATTTATTTCACTAAAAATCATACCATTCTAATAGAAAAATGTCAAGATATTTACAGAAAAACAACATAATATTATTGAATTATTGTAGGTATAGACATTTTTTATTCTTATGCTGATAATTTTTTGCAAAAAATAAAAATAATATTATTTTTAATTATGTTATTGAAATATAATGAAAAATATTGTATAATTTTATGTATGTATATATTATTACTTGCGGATTATATATCGCATATTGCTTTTACGTTGGAAGCAATGCAAAATAATCACAAACTTTTTTGAAATTCGTGTCTGTTCAGGAAACGGGAGTGTAGAAAATCAGGAGTTTTTAATGATTTATGTTGAAAACCTAAGAAAGGAATTTAAGAAAACAATCAAGGAACCCGGCTTGAAGGGCAGTTTAAAGTCTTTTATAAAGCCGAAAAAGGAAATTGTCGCTGCGGTTAAGGACATTTCCTTTGATGTAAACGAGGGTGAAATTCTTGGTTTTATCGGTCCGAACGGTGCAGGAAAATCTACCGTTATCAAGATGCTTACGGGTATTCTTTCGCCGACGTCGGGAAAATGCACTATCAACGGAAAAGACCCTCAGAAGGACAGAAAAACATATGTAAAGGAAATCGGCGTTGTTTTCGGTCAGAGAACACAGCTCTGGTGGGATTTACCGCTCACCGAAACGTACACGGTGCTCAAGGAAATTTACGAGGTTGACGACAGCCGTTTTAAAAAGCGTATGAGCTTTTTAAACGAGGTGCTGGAGCTTGACAGCTTTATCAACAGCCCCGTACGTACGCTCTCGCTCGGTCAGCGAATGAGAGCCGATATTGCGGCATCGCTTCTCCACAGTCCGAAGGTGCTGTTTCTTGACGAGCCGACAATCGGACTTGACGTTGTCGTAAAGGACAACATACGCAAGGCAATTGCAAAAATTAACGAGGAGGAGCACACAACCGTTGTGCTTACAACTCACGACTTGGAGGACATTGAACTGCTGTCAAAGCGAATCGTTATGATTGACAAGGGCAGTAAGGTGTTTGACGGTAAAATTACCGATTTAAAGGAAAAGTACGGTCAGATGAGGGAGCTTGCGTTTGTAAGCCCCGACGAAAATGCGCTGAATGCTCTCGGTTATGCTGAAAAGTTCGGACTTTCCGATGACGATTTAATTCAGGAGCAGGACGGCACAAGCTGTAAAATCCGCTTTAACAATGCAATCGTACCCGTCAGCGATATGCTTTCATACACCCTCTCGAAAATCAACGTCAAGGACATTAATGTAAAAGACGCTGACATTGAGGAAATTATCCGACGCCTTTACAAGGAAGGGGTTGAGTGATTTGCGCAGAAAGCTTAAAATCTATACCCCTTTTATCAACGCTGGAATGCAGGAAATGTCAAGCTACAGGGCAAACTGGCTTTTCTATATCCTCGGCGACGTGCTTGCCTGCTTTGTATCTTTCTTCGTTTGGGAGGCTGTTTTCATCTCAAACGGCGGAGAGTCGTTTATGGGCTTTGACAAGAGCGATATGGTTGTGTACATTTTTATGTCGTTTCTGACAGGTCAGGTTATAAGCAGCGGCGGAACGTACAACATAGGCGAGGAGGTCAAGGACGGCTCAATCGCAATGAGAATGATTAAGCCGATAAGCTACAACGCAACGTTTCTTTTTCAGGAAATCGGCAACAAGCTTATGGAAATCGGCGTTATCTTTATTCCGCTTGTTGCAGGCGTTGAAATCTACCGCTTTGCCGTTACGGGAGTTTTGAAATTTGATATTTTAAAGTTTTTATTCTATCTTGTGTGCTGTGTGTTTGCGTATGCAATCAACTTTTTCTTCAATATCTGCTACGGATTTACGGCGTTTGTGTTCAAAAATTTGTGGGGCTCGAATATGCTTAAAAATACGGTGGTCAGCTTTTTGTCGGGCGCAATTATTCCGCTTGCATTTTTGCCCGACGTGCTCAAAAACGTGCTTATCTGCCTGCCGTTTTCGTCGCTTACATATACGCCCGTAATGATTTATATGGGAATGTATACGGGATATGAGCTGTTGTTCTTCGCAGGAGTTCAGATTTTCTGGGCGATCGTGTTCTGGCTGCTTTCAAAGGTAATCTGGAAGTGCGTAATCAACCGACTTTCAATTCAGGGAGGTTGATTATATGTTCAGAGAAATTAAAAGAGCTTTAAAGATGCATCGGATTTTTATCGTGCAGGAGCTTAAAAGATTTACAGAGTATAAGGGAGACTTCCTTACGGGTGCAGTCGGGTTGTTGCTTGCACAGCTCTGCAACATTATTTTTATCTCGGTAATCTTTGGTCAGATTCCCGAGCTTATGGGCTGGAAATACAACGAGGTAATGTTTATCTACGGTTTTTCGCTGATTCCCAAGGCGCTTGACCATTTATTCTTTGACAACCTCTGGTCTGTCGGCTATTTCATCGTGCGCAAGGGCGACTTTGACAAGTACCTTACACGTCCGATTAATCCGCTTTTCCACGTTATGGCTGAAAAGTTTCAGGTTGACGCATTCGGCGAAATGGTAATCGGAATCATTCTTCTGTCCTGTTCACTGCCGTCAATCGAGGTTGAATGGGGAGTAGGCAAGGTGTTGCTTGTAATTGTTGCAATTATCTTTGCGTCGTTCATTTATACGGGAATAAAAATCGGAACAGCGGCAATTGCATTCTGGACAAAGCGCAGCGGAAACATAACCTTTATGTTCTATATGGTAAACGATTTTGTAAAATACCCGATTGATATTTACAACAACGTTGTTCGTTCGGTGCTTACATATATCATACCCTTTGCGTTTACGTCTTATTTCCCTGCTCTCTACTTCCTTACGGGAGAAAACCCGCTTTTCAATATAGGAATGACAATTGTTGTTGCGCTTATTGTGATGACAATCGGTGTGCTTATCTGGAATCGGGGAATCAAAGCATACGAATCGGCAGGAAGTTGATGTAATATGATAGACTTTATTTCTGACAATTTCATACTTTGCATAACCGCAGTTTATGTGCTGTTGGGAATGATAATGAGCATAAAGCTGAAAAAATCCGATATGAAAATTGTTGACAAATACGGCAAGAGCTTTGCGGAAATTCCGTACCGTACAAGACACAGAATTTTGTTTAAAGGAAAATGGATAAAAATTCAGTACGCAATAACGGTTGTGCTGATTTATGCGGTAATGCTCGTAAGGCTTAACGATATTTTTTCGTTGCCCTTGGCAGTGTTGTTTGCACTTCCCATTTCCATTTTGCCGGCATTTGTTTTCTTCGAGGGAATACTTTTTGTGTCGGCATTTGTGCGAAAGCTGATTTCCGTAAACAGTGCGTCGCTCAATGTTATGTTCTCCTCAATAATTTTTATTTTAGCGGCACTTTGCTTTTATTTTACGACAAGGGAAAGTCTGAATTTCAGTCAGTTTCTGCTGTCACAGATTTGTCTTGGCTGTTGCTATGTTATGATGCTTTTTGTGCTGATTTTGGTGCTCAAAGAGGCTAACAGCGTTGACAGTATTCTGACTTTCAGAAACATCTGGAAGTCGGCATTCCTGACAATAATGCTTTTTATCGTTGTGCTGTCGCTTATGTCCTACGGTTGCCTTTTGCATAACGAAAATGCTTTTGACGGCGTCAGATATGGATTGGCGGATATTTTTTACTATACGGTTATTACCTTTGCTACAGTGGGCTTCGGCGATATTGTTCCTGTTTCCTTGTTGTCAAAGGCGGTGTCAGTTCTGACGGTTATTACAAGTATATTGTGTATCACAGTTCTGCTAAGCGAAATTGCAGGACTGAAAAAGAAACCTTAATAAAGAGTGAAGTGTGGAGAGTGGAGTGTGGAGTTTCGGTCGAGTGGATAGGTTGCAAAAATTTAAAGGGTTAATTCCCGAATTTATTTATATTGCGGCGTTGCCGCAGACGTGAATTTTTATGTTTTTAATTAGTGTAGGGAACGGTCTTGACCGTTCCGAATACCCATAAGTTAGCTGTAATCCGGCGGAACAGTCAAGACTGTTCCCTACACTTTATAACTAAACGTCACCATAAATCAACATAAATTCAGCAAACAAACTTATCCAAACAACACTAACTATTACAAATTCGGAGCGGAGCGACCCTTAACTCCACTCTTATTTACATTTATTTGGATATTTTAAACAAAAAGCGTTCGTAAACTTTGGCTTACGAACGCTTGCTTTATTCCTATTAGGAAATATGTATTGATAGATTGTTGATAAAATATAATCAACGCACTATGTAATTTTTAGTGTATGTTTATAAGAGGTGAGATTATGAAATTCAGAAAACCACTATCGTTATTGCTTTCTGCGGCAATGATTACGGGTATGGCTTCGTTTGCGGCTAACGCAGTTGTAACAAATAATTCCGAAGTTTCGGCAGGCAGTTACTACAACGCAAGCTATCTCGAAACCTATGCAAAAAGTGCATATAACGAAACAGGTCTTGGCTCTGTCTACAGCAAGACCTCAACTACATGGAAAACCTGGTCGCCTGATGCTACAGCCGTAAAGGTAAAGCTTTACAAGACAGGCTCCGACAGCGAATCGGGTGCAGGCGTAATCGGAACATATCCGCTTACGAAAAACAGCACCACTGGCGTTTGGTCAACAACGCTTACGGGTGACTACAAGGACGTTTACTACACATATCTTGTAACGGTAAACGGCTCAACAAACGAAACTCAGGACGTTTATTCAAAGGCAGTCGGCGTAAACGGTAACCGTTCAATGGTTGTTGACCTCGACTCAACCGACCCCGATGGCTGGGACAGCGATAATCACGTTCTGTTTGACAGCGCAGCCGAGGCTGTAGTATGGGAGGTTCACGTGCGTGACTTCTCGGCTTCAAGTACCTCGGGCGTAAGCGCAGAAAATCAGGGCAAGTATCTTGCGTTTGCCGAGGGCGGTACAACTCTTAATTCCGACACAAGCGCAAACGCAGTTTCAACGGGAATTGACTACCTTGTTGAGCAGGGAATCAACTGCGTTCAGCTTATGCCGGTTTACGACTTCCAGTCGGTTGACGAGTCAAAAGCAAGCTCCTCTTCAAACCGCAACTGGGGTTATGACCCGCAGAACTACAACGTTCCCGAGGGCTCATATTCATCAGACGCATACAACGGCAACACAAGAATCACCGAGTTCAAGCAGATGATTCAGGCTCTCCACGACAGAGGAATCTCTGTTGTAATGGACGTTGTATATAACCATACATATACAACAGACGGCTCGTGCTTCTCAAAGACAGTGCCGGGTTACTACTACAGAAAGACTTCCTCAAGCGCATACTCAAACGGCTCAGGCTGCGGAAATGAAACCGCTTCCGATAAGCTGATGTACAGAAAGTATATGATTGAGTCCCTTAAATATTGGGCAGAGGAATACCACATTGACGGTTTCCGTTTCGACCTTATGGGTATTCACGACATTACAACGATGAATACTATCCGCACCGAGCTTGACAATCTCTACGCTGACGGCTCGGGCAAGAAAATCCTTATGTACGGTGAGCCCTGGACAGGCGGTACTGTTGCAATTTCCGACGGCTGTTCGCAGTCAAAGGCTTCTTCGCTTGATGCAAGAGTAGGTATGTTCTGCGACTCATACCGTGACGCTATCAAGGGTGATACAAACGGTACAGGCAAGGGCTATATTCAGGGCACAACATCTAAAACATCAACAGTTGTAAGAGGCATACAGGGTAAGGGCTTCAGCGCAAAGGCTCCTTCACAGACGATTGCCTACGCTGACGCCCACGATAACCTGATTCTCTGGGACAAGATTGTAAAGAGCAACAGCTCTTCGGCTTGGAATTCAACAGATGAAAAATTCAAAAGTCAGCTCAAAGAGGCTATGACGCTTATTATGACCTCACAGGGTATTCCGTTTATGACGGCAGGCTCGGAATTTTGCCGCACAAAGCAGGGTGACCACAACAGCTACAAATCAAGCGATTCAATTAATGCAATCGACTGGACAAGAGTAAAGACCTACTCCGATGTTGCAGCATATTACAAGGGACTGCTTGAAATCAGAGAAAACTACACTCCGATGAAAGCCAGCACGTTTAATACACCTACCTTCCAGTCAAACAGCGGCTATGTTGTAGCATATACATATTCGAACAGCAAGTCTGACGAATGGGGCAAGGTTTGCGTGCTTGTCAACAGCGGTACACAGGCATATTCAATCGACCTTGACGGCAGCGGTTGGACAGTAGTTGCAAACGGCACAAGTGCAGGACTTAAGAGCCTCGGCACAGTATCGGGCAGCAGCTATTCAATTCCTGCAAGAAGTACGGCTGTTCTTGTTGAAAGCTCTACATTCTCCAGACTTAAAACAGCTGAAACACAGTACGGTACACTTACAATTAATCACGTTGATGAAAGCGGCAAGGTTTTAAAGACTTCAACATCAAAATACAGAGAAGGCTCAATCTACCGTGCACTTCCCGACAGCACAATTCTTTTTGATTATTCACTCAAGAGCACGGAGGGTGTAACTTCAGGTAAGGTTGTCGGCGGAGAGAATTACAGCGTAACCTTTGTTTACAGCTCAACCGGAATTGCATCGGGTTACCTTACAATTAAATATGTAAACAGCAGCGGTGCTGCAATTAAGGACGAGGCAAGCTATCACCTCAGAGCAGGCGACAGCTATGAAATTCCTGTTGCAGTAATTCAGGGTTATCAGCTTGACACTGACAAGTACCCTGCCGAAAGCTACGGCACATTCGGCGGCAGTGACAAGACAATTACATTTACATACAAAGACCTTGACAATACTTCTTCAACCGTTCACTACTACAACGCAAACGGTTGGGCTGACGTTCGTTGCTATGCATATACAGACAGCGGTGAAGAGCCTAACGGCAAGTGGGCAAGCGCTACAAAGATGACAAGCGAGGGCGACAACTGGTACGTTTGCACAGTTCCTGCAACAAGTGCATATGTAATGTTCCACCCGACATCAGGCAGTGCACAGGAACCCGGCTCGGGTGAGCAGGGATACCCTGTTTCGGGCGAAGCGTGGATTCAGAACAAGACGGTTACTTTCAGCAGTAAGGTAATTACAAGCCATATTGACGTTGCAACAGGCAAGAAAATTGCAGACGACGTTATTGACAGTCAGGAAAAAACTACAAGCGCAAGCTCGTACACAACCTCTGCACTTTCGGGCAGAACAGACGTAATCACTCCCTCGAATGCACAGGGCAAATACTCGGCGGGTATTGTAAATGTTGTTTATCTTTACAATTCTTCACAGCCGGTTACAACAGCGCCTCCTGCTACAACAGTTCCGCCTGTAACAACAGCACCTCCTACAACAACACAGCCTGCTACTACTGCACCGCCCTCTGAAAAAGTATTAATCGGCGATGCAAATGATAACGGTGTTATCACGGTAGCGGACGCATCGACAATACAGAAATATTTAGCAGATCTGGTTGTGTTCAGCGACAGACAGATTATTGCAGGCGATTGTGACGGCGACGGTACAGTAGGTATTAAAGACGCTACTCTTATTCAGAGGTACTGTGCAGAGTACGGTAACACAGGTAATGTCGGCAAGTATGTAGGCGGAACAGAGGAAACTACAGCTCCCGTAACGACTGAACCTGTTACTACTGCTCCGGAAACTACAGCACCTGTTACAACACAGCCGACTACAGCACCGCCGACTACGCAGCCCACAACTGCACCTCCGACAACTGTACCGACTCCCGAAACCTATACGGTTAAGTTCTCAAACTCACAGCATTGGAGCGGCACAATATATTGCTATTACTGGACAGACGGCGAAGCTGCGCCCGTTGCATGGCCCGGCACAAAAATGACGTTTGTCGAGAACAACGATTACGGTGAGGCTGTTTATTCGGTTGAAGTACCGTCCGACACCGACTATATTATCTTTAACAACAACGACAGCCAGACGGTTGACATTCCGTTTGACGGTTCTGCACTGAATTTCTACGCAAAGTCGGAAATTGATGAAAGCTGGCACCACCTTTACGGAACGTGGTAACGGTTTTATAGACATCCTATAAAAAATCAGGCGGACTGCTTTTGCAGTCCGCTTTGATATAAATATGGTTGAGGGTATTTAATGGAAAAAATAAAATTCAGCAAAAACGATTTTAACAGAAATCTGTTTGATATAAAAAATATCTGTTACATTACTTGTGATAAATATTGGGACGGCGGATATGAGCCAAGTGCAGCATTAAATGAAAAAGCCGATTTTTACAGAATTGCAAATCAGTTTGCAAATATTATAAAAGAAATAGTTTCGGCATCAGACGACAAATTAATTATCGGCAGTGAAATTTCCGAAAAAGGCTGTTTGTTTGAAAGCTGGAAAGATTTGAGAAATTACGATGCATATAATAATTTGTACGGCTTGATAAATAAAAAATGTTCGTATATGTTAAATTTGCCCGATGACAGTAATATGGTCGATTATATTGTTGAGAATAATTTTCGCTATTTGTCTTGTATAGATTTTTATCTTCCGAAAAGTAAAGCTGTTTTGCAGCCTACTTGTCATACAGAATTGTTTATATATTCGGAGAATTATGATTTGTTAATCCCAATAGTCGAAAATATCTTACAAGATTATAAGGGATTTTATTTAAAAAGATATATTTCAGAGTGATTTTGAGTTGGAGTTTAGCATTGAAATAAAGGGGGGGATTTATGGATTTCAGCAGTAAACAAAATGAGCTGAAAGCGTATCTGAAAAGCGATGATAATATAAAAATATGTAAGCCGTTTATTGATGAAAGTGAAAAGCTTGAAGAAATTAAGAATGAATATTTAACGAAATGCAGAGGAATTTACTGTGATTTCAGCAACCATATTTCAAAAAAAGAGTATGCTTCTGACAGTGAACTGCACAGAGGATATTATTGCCCCGATATAATATCGGATATTGTAATAGGCAACTGCCACAGAGGAAAGCTATATAAAAGGCTTACCTCAAAAACTAAACCTTGCTTTGAATACGGCTTTGACATCGAAAACAGGCTTACCGTTGTGAATTTTCCGGGATATGATGATCACGAAATCATACTTAATGACGGTAAATCGAATGTCGGAATTCTGTTTTCTGAGGATTGTGATAACGGAAATATTGAGATAAGAGCCGTTTGCAAATGTATGTACGATGACAAAATGCGGATAAAAGAATATGTGCTTGCCAATTATTGGTCAGACGGTGAATTAGACGAATTGACTGTTGAAAAATATTATTATGATGAGGTTGGAATAAAATCGGTTGACTATTTTAGATTTTGTTATATTTCTCTTGACGAAAAATACCCTTGTCTTGATTATAAACAATATACTTTTGAACATAATCATGACGGATATTTAAAACGTTATACCGAAACGGATTTGACCGAGCCTAAGCTGTATGATTTATATAACGTATCTGTACACGAAGTGACGAAAAAATATAAATTATAGCAAAAAAACCGATTGCCCTGCGTGAGCAAAGCAATCGGTTTTTTATATTATATAAGAAACGTTACCTATATAAATACTTAAAATTCGGGCTACAATTT
>DKWR01000068.1:0-16781 GCA_002491825.1 Ruminococcaceae bacterium UBA7147 | reverse complement strand
CTCGATTTGCCCGCCGAGGCACTCGGCTTAAAGATTTGTGTATCCCATAAGGCTTTCGTCTACTTCTCTTGCAACATCTCTGCCCTCACGGATTGCCCATACTACAAGCGACTGGCCTCTGCGCATATCGCCTGTGGCGAAGATATTTTTAACATTAGTCTTGAATGAGCCGTCGGGTGTTGCAACATTCGTTCTTGCGTTTGTTTCAACGCCGAATGCCTTTGTAACGTAGCTTTCACTGCCGAGGAAGCCTGCCGCAATCAGCACAAGCTCAACGTCAACGCTGTACTCCGAGCCTGCCACCTCTTTCATCATCATTCTGCCTGTCTTTTTGTCCTTCTCGGGCTGGAGCTTAACAAGTACGGCGCTTTTGAGGTTGCCGTTTTTGTCCTTGATAAATTCCTTGACAGTAGTCTGATAAACTCTGGGGTCGTGACCGAATACCTCAATAGCCTCTTCCTGACCGTAGTCTGTCTTGCAGACTCTCGGCCACTGCGGCCACGGGTTATCCTCTGTTCTCTCGTCGGGAAGCTTAGGCATCATTTCAAGCTGTAAAACGGACTTTGCGCCGTGTCTTATGCTTGTGCCCACGCAGTCGTTACCTGTGTCGCCGCCGCCGATTACCATTACGTTTTTGCCTTTTGCGGAAATGTACGTTCCGTCTGTCAGACCGTTGTCAAGCAGTGACTTTGTTGTTGATTTGAGGAAGTCAACTGCAAAGTAAATGCCGTTTGCATCTCTGCCCGGAACTTTTATATCTCTCGGATTTGATGCGCCGCAGGCAAGGATTACTCTGTCGTATTCCTTTAAAAGCTGATCTGCTTTTACATCCTTGCCGACATTGACATTCGTTCTGAACTCAACGCCCTCTGCTTTCATAACATCAACCTTGCGGTCGATTACGTGCTTTTCAAGCTTCATATTCGGAATGCCGTACATCAGCAGTCCGCCGATTCGGTCACTGCGCTCAAAAACAGTTACCGAGTGACCACGTCTGTTGAGCTGGTCGGCGGCGGCAAGTCCCGAAGGACCCGAGCCGATAACGGCAATCTTCTTGCTTGTTCTTACCTTCGGTGGCTGTGGAGCGGCAAAGCCCTCGATATATGCGTTTTCGATTATGCCGTACTCGTTAGCCTTTACCGTAACAGCGTCACCGTTTGCACCGCAGGTGCACGCCTTTTCGCAGAGTGCAGGGCATACACGTGAGGTGAATTCGGGAAAGTTGTTTGTAAGCTTAAGACGATTATATGCCTGTTCCCATGCGTTTTTAAAGATGAGGTCATTCCACTCGGGAATGAGGTTGTTAAGCGGGCAACCCGAATATGCGTTGCCTATCATCATTCCCGACTGGCAGAACGGTACGCCGCATTCCATACAGCGTGCGCCCTGCTTTGACTGCTCCTCTTTTGACAGCGGAGTGTGGAACTCGTCATAATTATTTATACGTTCTTTAACGGAGAATGCGGGAGCGTCCTCACGCTTATAATCCATAAATCCGGTTGGTTTTCCCATTGCTGTTCTCCTCCTTATTTGTTGTGGATAATCTGATAGAATGCTTCAATTCTTGCCTGCTCGTTGCTCATACCCTTTTCTTCGTTTACGGCTATGGCAGACATCATTCTCTTGTAATCGTGAGGGATAATTCTCTTGAACTTCGGCAGATAATCGTCAAAGTTGTCAAGAATTTCCTTGCCCTTTTTGGAGTTTGTAGCCTTGACGTGTTCCTCGATAAGCTCCTTAAGCTCGAGAATTTCGTATTTCTCGGTAACTTCGGAGAAGAGCACCATTTCCTTGTTGAGCTTGGTGTACAAATCTCTGTCCTCGTCAAGAACATATGCAACGCCGCCCGACATACCTGCGGCAAAGTTTTTGCCTGTTTTGCCGATAACGACAACACGTCCGCCTGTCATATACTCACAGCCGTGATCGCCAACACCCTCGACAACTGCGGTAGCACCCGAGTTTCTTACGCAGAAACGCTCGCCGGCAACGCCGTTGATAAACGCCTTACCGCTTGTTGCGCCGTAGAGTGCAACATTACCGATGATAATGTTCTCGTCAGCTTTGAATGTTGAATCCTTCGGAGGATAAACAACAAGCTTACCGCCTGAAAGTCCCTTGCCGAAGTAGTCGTTGCTGTCGCCGACAAGCTCAAGCGTAAGACCGTTTGGAATGAATGCGCCGAAGCTCTGACCGCCCGAGCCGTTGCAGATAACCTTGAATGTATCATCTGCAAGGGTGTTGTAGTACTTCTTGGTGATTTCCGAGCCGAAGATTGTACCGAAGGAACGGTCGGTGTTCTTCACGCTGATTTCAATTGTCTTTTTAGTACCCTTTGCAAGAGCAGTTTTGAATTCCTTGAGAAGTACCTTTTCGTCAAGAGTTTCCTCAAGCTTGAAGTCGTACTTGCTCTTTTTAGCATATTCGATTTTTTCGTTTGCAAAGTCACAGTTGAGAATGTTGGAAAGGTCAACCTCGGCAGCCTTGCCCTCAATGCCCTCCTTGGGCTTGATAAGGTCGATTCTGCCGACAAGCTCGTCAACTGTTCTTACGCCGAGCTTTGACATATATTCTCTCAATTCGTTTGCAACGAAGAGCATAAAGTTGACAACATATTCGGGTTTGCCCATAAATCTTTTGCGAAGCTCGGGATTCTGTGTTGCAACGCCGAACGGACAGGTGTCGAGGTTGCAGACTCTCATCATTGCACAGCCGAGCGTTACGAGGGGAGCGGTAGCAAAGCCGTATTCCTCTGCACCAAGCATAGCGGCAATTGCAACGTCACGTCCTGTCATAAGCTTGCCGTCGGTTTCAATGACAACCTTGTTGCGCAAATCGTTCATAATGAGCGTCTGGTGAGCCTCAGCAAGACCGAGCTCCCACGGCAGACCTGCGTTGTAGATTGAGTTTCTCGGAGCGGCACCTGTACCGCCGTCGTATCCTGAAATAAGGATTACGCCTGCGCCTGCCTTTGCAACGCCTGCGGCAACCGTACCTACGCCGCATTCGGAAACAAGCTTAACCGAGATTCTTGCGTCCTTGTTAGCGTTCTTGAGGTCGTAAATAAGCTGTGCAAGATCCTCGATTGAATAAATATCGTGGTGAGGCGGAGGGGAGATAAGCGATACGCCGGGGGTGGAGTGACGTGTCTTTGCAATCCACGGATAAACCTTTTTGCCAGGAAGATGACCGCCCTCGCCGGGCTTTGCGCCCTGCGCCATTTTAATCTGAATCTCATCGGCAGATGTGAGGTAACGTGAGGTCACGCCGAAACGTCCCGATGCAACCTGCTTGATAGCTGAGCATCTGTTTTCAGCCTTGCCCTTGGTTTCAAGTCTTTCAAGGCTTTCGCCGCCCTCACCCGAGTTTGACTTGCCGTGAAGTCTGTTCATTGCGACAGCAAGAGCCTCGTGCGCTTCCTGTGAAATAGAGCCGTATGACATTGCGCCCGTCTTGAAACGTCTTACGATTGAATCAACGCTTTCAACCTCGTCAAGGGGAACAGGCTTGTCGGCATACTTGAAGTCGAACAGACCTCTGATGCTTACGGGATCCATTTCGTCGGAAATCATATGCGAATACTTTTTGTAAAGCTCGTAGTCGTTTGTGCGTGTAGCCATTTGCAGAGTGTGAATTGTCTGCGGATTGTAGAGGTGCTCCTCCTTGCCGCTTCTGTACTTGTGACTTCCTCTTGACTCAAGCTCCGTTGTGGTGCTCAAACCGAGCGGGTCAAATGCGGCTGTGTGGAGTGTATCAACGTTTTTCTCAATATCCTTGATTGTGATACCGCCGATTCTGCTTACTGTGTCGGTGAAGTACTCGTCAATAACGTCCTTGCTGATACCGATAGCCTCGAAAATCTGCGAGCCCTGATATGACTGGATAGTTGAAATACCCATTTTAGACGCAATTTTTACAATGCCGTGCAGTACTGCGTTGTTGTAATCATCAACAGCGGCATAGTAGTCCTTGTCAAGAAGGTTGTCGTTGATAAGCTCGTGGATTGTTTCCTGTGCAAGATAGGGGTTGATTGCGCTTGCGCCGTAACCGAGCAGTGTTGCAAAGTGGTGAACCTCTCTCGGCTCTCCGCTTTCGAGAACGACTGCAAGAGAAGTCCTCTTTTTGGTAGCAACAAGGTGCTGGTGAACAGCTGAAACTGCAAGCAGAGAGGGAATAGCAAGGTGGTTTTCGTCCACTCCTCTGTCGGAGAGGATAAGGATATTTGCACCGTCGTTGTATGCCTTGTCACATTCAATAAACAGTCTTTTAACTGCCTTTGAAAGTCTTGTGTTCTTATAGTAGAGTATCGGAATAACTGCAACCTTGAAGCCCTTGATGTGCATATTCTTGAGCTTAAGAATATCGGTTGAAGTAAGAATCGGGTTGTGGATTTTCATAACCTTGCAGTTTTCGGGTTTTTCTTCAAGAATGTTGCCGTCCTCGCCGATGTAAACGGTTGTTGAGGTGACAATCTCCTCACGGATTGCGTCAATCGGCGGGTTTGTAACCTGAGCGAAAAGCTGTTTGAAGTAGTTGAACAGCGGCTGGGGTTCGTTTGAAAGAACAGCTAAAGGACTGTCTGTGCCCATTGCGGCAATTGACTCACTGCCGTTTTTAGCCATCGGCAGGATAGAGGTCATAACCTCCTCATAGGTGTAGCCGAATGCCTTTTGAAGTCTTTTTCTTGCCTCTTTTGAGTGTTCCTCAACCTTTGCGTTCGGGATTTTTAAGTCCTTGAGGTTTACAAGGTTGCTGTCGAGCCACTCGCCGTAGGGCTGTTTTGAAGCGTAATACTCTTTAAGCTCGTCGTCGTCGATAAGTCTGCCCTGAACTGTGTCAACAAGGAGCATCTTGCCGGGACGGAGTCTTTCTTTCTTTACAATCTTTGACGGCTCAATCGGAAGTGCACCGACCTCTGAAGAAAGAATGAGGTTGCCGTCGTTTGTGATGTAGTAACGTGAGGGGCGCAGACCGTTTCTGTCGAGTACGGCGCCCATAAGGTCACCGTCGGAGAAGAGGATTGACGCAGGACCGTCCCACGGCTCCATCATTGTTGCGTAGTACTGATAGAAATCTCTCTTTTTCTGCGACATTGTGCCGTTGTTATCCCACGGCTCGGGAATTGTAATCATAACTGCAAGCGGAAGCTCCATACCGCTCATAACAAGAAATTCAAGCGTATTGTCGAGCATTGCGGAGTCGGAGCCTTCCGTGTTTACAACGGGGATAACCTTGTCGAGGTCGCCCTTTAAATGCTCGGAGCGCATTGTTTCTTCACGGGCAAGCATCTTGTCTGCGTTGCCTCTGATTGTGTTGATTTCACCGTTGTGAACAATCATTCTGTTAGGATGCGCTCTCTGCCAGCTCGGGTTTGTGTTGGTAGAGAAACGTGAGTGTACCATTGCGATAGCCGATTCGTAATCGGGATCCTGCAAATCGAGGAAGAATCTTCTTAAATCGCCTACAAGGAACATACCCTTATATACAATAGTTCTGCTTGAAAGAGAAACAACGTATGTATCCTCGTTACTCTGTTCAAAAACTCGTCTTGCAACGTAGAGCTTGCGGTCAAAGTCAAGACCTTTCTTTACGCCGACAGGACGTTTGATAAAGCACTGCATAATTGCAGGCATACAGTCAAGCGCACGCTTGCCGATAACGGTTGTGTCGGAGGGAACGTTTCTCCAGCCGAGAACCTCAAGACCTTCTTTTGCTGCAATAATCTCAAACATCTTCTTAGCCTGATTTCTTGCAAGCTCGTTCTGCGGAAAGAAGAACATACCAACGGCATAATCCCTTTCGGAAAGGAGATTGACGCCTATTTCTTTTGCCGCTTTTTTGAAAAACTTGTGGGAAATCTGAAGCAGAATACCTACGCCGTCGCCCGTTTTGCCTTCTGCGTCCTTACCTGCACGGTGCTCAAGCGTTTCAACAATTGTAAGAGCGTTTGCAACGGTGTCGTGCGACTTTACGCCCTTAATGTTTACAACAGCGCCTATACCGCAGTTGTCGTGCTCGAACCTCGGAGAATAAAGACCGCTGTTTTGCGTTTGTCTGTTCTCTGTCTGTCCCATCAAAAATCATCCTTTCCTGATACACGGATATTTCGCCTTTGAAAACCCTATCACGCTCCTTTATATAATAAGTTTATATAAGAGAGCGAATTCACATATCAGATTTATTTATTAACAGCGGCGTTTGCCGCTGTATTATACGAAACAATCTGTTCATAAAGCGAATGAAAATTCAATATATATGATATATGAATTAAACGTCGGCACAAAGCTATGTATTTTAAAACTTTGCAATTTTAGTTTTGCGATCCTGCATTTTTGCGCAGAATTTTAAACGCATATGACGTGTGACTGTATTATATATCCTAAAACGTCGTTTTGTCAAGAAAAAAATACAGGAAATTGCAACTTTTTTGAACCAATCATTCATAAAAATACACGTATTGTTGATTTTGTGCAACGATACAAGCATAAAAGCAAGCAAATTGCAAGAAAATAAATAAAACTTGCATTTTTTAAAATTTTTTTGAAAAATCTATTGACAAATCACGAAAAGTAGAATATACTAACAGCAATGACAACAGCAAGGGCGCTGTAGGCAATGTGCTTACAGCGTCCTTTTGTGTTTTATACTGAACATTGTTTAGTATCAAGTCAAATTTTTAGAACTGGATAGGAGAGAATTAAAATGGCAAAAGTTCCGGAGTTATTTGGCAGTATGGTATTTAACGACCAGAAAATGCAGGAAAGACTTCCAAAGTCAACTTACAAGGCATTGAAGAAAACAATCCAGAACGGCGAACCTCTTGATTTAAGCGTTGCAAACGTAGTTGCAGCCGCTATGAAGGACTGGGCAGTTGAATTGGGTTGTACACACTACACCCACTGGTTCCAGCCTATGACAGGCGTAACTGCTGAAAAGCACGACAGCTTTATCAGCCCCAACGGCGACGGTCAGGTTATTATGGAGTTCTCGGGTAAAGAACTTGTAAAGGGCGAACCGGACGCATCGTCATTCCCAAGCGGCGGCATTCGTGCTACATTCGAGGCAAGAGGCTACACAACATGGGACCCCACCTCTTACGCATTTGTTAAAGACGGTACTCTTTACATTCCGACAGCTTTCTGTTCATACACAGGCGAGGTTCTTGATAAAAAGACTCCTCTGCTCCGTTCAATGGAAAGAATCAGCACAGAGGCTGTAAAGGTTCTTAACCTCCTCGGCAAAAAGGACGTAACAAGAGTTACAACAACAGTCGGTCCCGAGCAGGAATACTTCCTTATTGATAAGGAAATGTACGACCGGAGAGAGGATCTTATCTATACAGGAAGAACACTTTTCGGTGCAAAGGCACCCAAGGGACAGGAGCTTGACGACCATTACTTCGGCGCAATCAAGACAAGAGTTGCCGCTTATATGAGAGACCTCGACGAGGAGCTCTGGGAGCTCGGTATCCTTGCAAAGACAAAGCACAACGAGGTTGCTCCCTCACAGCACGAGCTTGCACCTATCTTCACTACAAGTAATATCGCAACCGACCACAACGAGCTTACAATGGAGATTATGAAGAAAACAGCCGAGAAACACGGTCTTGTATGTCTTCTCCACGAAAAGCCCTTCGCAGGCGTAAACGGTTCAGGTAAGCACAACAACTGGTCAATTTCTACTAACACAGGCGAAAACCTCCTTGACCCCGGCAAAGAGCCCGAGAAGAACATTCAGTTCCAGCTCTTCCTTGCCGCTATCGTAAAGGCAGTTCACGAGTATCAGGATCTTTTAAGAATCACAGTTGCATCGGCAGGTAACGACCACCGCCTCGGCGCTAACGAAGCACCGCCTGCAATCATTTCAATGTATCTCGGCGACGATTTGGGCGCACTTGTTGAGTCAATTATCAACGATACAGAATATGTAAGCAAGGGCAAGGTTAAGATGATGACGGGCGTTGACGTTCTTCCCGACTTTATGAAGGACAATTCAGACCGTAACCGTACTTCTCCGTTTGCTTTCACAGGCAACAAGTTTGAGTTCAGAGCTTTGGGTTCTTCACTCAACATCGCTTGCCCCAACTACATTCTCAACACGATGGTAGCTGAAGAGCTTTCACAGTTCTACGATGAGCTTAAAGACGCTGACGATTTGGATTCTGCTGTTAAGGCTCTTATCAAAAAGACATTTACAGAGCATCAGGCTATCATCTTCAACGGCAACAACTACGCTCCAGAGTGGGTTGAAGAGGCTGAAAGAAGAGGACTTTGCAACTACAAGTCACTTCCCGAAGCAGTTGCTCACTTCATTGACAAGAAGAACATTGACCTCTTTGTTAAGAACAAGATTTGTTCCGAAGAAGAAGTTAAGGCAAGATATGAAATCGAGCTTGAAAATTATGCAAAGCAGATTAACATTGAAGCACTCACAATGATTGATATGGCTAAAAAGAATATTCTTCCCGCTGTATCATCATACGTAAGAGAGCTTACAGATACTGCTCTTGCAAAGAAGGCTCTTTCGGACGCTATTCCTACTTCTGTTGAAGAAGAACTCGTTACAAGCCTTTCAACAAAGCTTGTAAGCTTCAGCAAAAAGACAGCAGAGCTTGAAGAGGCTGTTATCAAGGCAAGCGAGTACAGCAACGACAACCTTGCTTACGCAACCTACTACAGAGAAACAGTATTTGCTCTTATGCAGGAGCTTCGTGCAGTAGGCGATTCAATGGAAACAGAAACTTCTTCCGAATACTGGCCTTATCCCTCATACGGCGAAATGCTTTTCGGTGTTTGATTTTCAAAAACGGTAATTAAAACATATATATAGTATAAAATGATGACACAATGGTGTGTAATCTGACAGTTTTATTTCCTGTCAGATTATGCACCGTTTTTGTTATATCAAAATATAGAGGAGAGAGTATTATGACAGACATACTAAATGGTGTAAACAGTGTCATTTTCGGCACTGAAGGCGTCTGGTTCCTAATCGGCGCAGCACTCGTATTCTTTATGCAGTGCGGTTTCGCAATGGTAGAAACAGGCTTTACAAGAGCTAAAAACGCAGGTAACATCATAATGAAAAACCTGATGGACTTCTGTATCGGTACAGTAGTATTTATGCTTCTTGGTTTCGGACTTCTTTGCGGTAAAGACGCATTGTTCGGCTTGGTAGGTATTCCCAACCTTGACATCTTTACAAATTTTGCAAACTTCCCTTGGCACAACTTCGTATTTAATATGGTATTCTGTGCTACTACCGCAACAATTGTTTCAGGTGCAATGGCTGAAAGAACAAAGTTCGCTTCTTACTGCATCTATTCATTGGTAATTTCAGCAGTTGTTTACCCGATTGAAGCTCACTGGATTTGGGGCGGCGGCTGGCTTGCACAGCTCGGCTTCATTGATTTTGCAGGTTCATGTGCAATTCATATGGTTGGCGGTATCTCTGCTATCATCGGCGCAATCATCCTCGGACCCCGTATCGGTAAATACGGCAAGAACGGCAAGGTAAACGCTATCCCCGGGCACAGCCTTACACTCGGTGCACTCGGCGTATTCATTCTCTGGTTCGGCTGGTACGGCTTTAACGGCGCAGCAGCAGGCGACGGTGCTTTCCTCGGACAGATTTTCCTTACAACAACAATTTCTCCCGCAGTTGCAACCTGCGTAACAATGCTCTTTACATGGATTAAGAACGGCAAGCCCGACGTTTCAATGTCACTTAACGGCTCACTTGCAGGTCTTGTAGCAATCACAGCTCCTTGTGCAGATGTTGACGCTATCGGTGCCGCAATCATCGGTCTTGTTGCAGGTATCCTCGTAGTAGTTGCAGTTGAATTTATCGACATCAAACTCAAGATAGACGACCCCGTTGGTGCTGTTGCAGTTCACGGTGTAAACGGTATGTGGGGTACACTCGCAGTTGGTCTTTTCGCAACAGGTAACGGTCAGGACGGCATCACAGGTCTTTTCTACGGCGGCGGCTTTAACCAGCTCGGTATTCAGGCTCTCGGTGTTGTTTCCGTAGCGGCTTGGACAATTGTTACAATGGTAATCGTATTCCAGCTTATCAAGCACACAGTAGGTCTTCGTGTTACAAAGGACGAGGAAATGAAGGGCCTCGACGTTACAGAGCACGGTCTTGTTAATGCATATGCAGACTTTATGCCCATCGGCGTTGGTACAGCTTCACTTGACGAAACATTTGATGTTGAGGGTAATGTACCCGTTACACAGGCTGTTCCCGTACAGCTCGCAGGCAAGTACGACGTTGCTTCCGACGGCGTTAAGATTACAAAGATTGACATTCTTCTCAAGCAGTCAAAGCTTGAAGCACTTAAGGAAGAAATGGATAAGCTCGGCATTACAGGTATGACAGTTTCACAGGTTCTCGGCTGCGGCGCCCAGAAGGGTAAAGCAGAGTACTACAGAGGCGTTGCTGTTGAAAGTAACCTCCTGCCGAAGATGAAGGTTGAAATCGTAGTCTGCAAGGTTCCCGTAAAGGCAGTAGTAGATGCGGCTGTTAAGGCTCTCTACACAGGTCATATCGGAGACGGTAAAATCTTCATTTACGATGTTGAAGACGTTGTAAAGGTAAGAACAGGCGAAACAGGTTACGATGCAATGCAGGATGTTGAGTAATATAAGTTTACTCTTTTAGATAACCTATCCTTTTTAATTCACATAAACCAAAGCACCCCGTACGGCAATAGCTGTACGGGGCGTTTTGGCGTTTAATTCAGAAATCAGTCGCATAAAACTTGATAACTTTGCTTATAGATGATAGAATATACTATAAGAATAAAAGCAGATAAACTATAGTTATAGAGAAAAACTCACATTTCCGTAAGGGACGGGTTCCCACACGTCCCGAAACGTTGCCGATATATCTATCACCCCAAGGAAACCAAACCTTTCCGAACAACACGCATTATTACAAATTCGGAGCGTAGCGACCATTTAATTCCGAATTACGCATTCCGAATTCCGAATTAAATTGAGGTATTTTATGAGCAGTAAACAAAATAAATCAAACGCCGCCTGTCCCGTATATAAAAAATGCGGCGGCTGTCAGCTTCAGAATCTTTCATATCCCGAACAATTAAAATTCAAGCAGAACAAGGTTGAGCGACTGCTCAAAAAATTCTGCAAGGTAGATCCGATAATCGGAATGGAAAACCCCTACCACTACCGCAACAAGGTGCAGGCGGCTTTTTATACAAACAAAAGCGGCAAAATTATTTCGGGTGTTTACCAGTCGGGAACACACCACGTTGTGGGCATTGATTCGTGCCAAACCGAGGACGTCATAGCCGACAAAATTATCGTTGCAGTGCGCAAGCTTCTGCCGTCTTTTAAAATGACAACCTACAACGAGGACACTGGCAAAGGATTTTTGCGCCATATTCTTGTAAAAAGAGGCTTTGCGACAAATCAGATTATGCTTGTGCTTGTTACGGGAACGCCTGTATTTCCGTCAAAAAACAACTTTGTAAAGGCAATCTTAAAGCAGTTCCCCGAGATAACTACCATTGTTCAGAATGTCAATAATTACAACACAAACCTTGTTCTCGGAGACAATCAGAAGGTACTGTACGGCAAGGGATATATTGAGGACATTCTCTGCGGCTGTCGGTTCAGAATTTCACCGAAAAGCTTTTATCAGATTAACCCTGTTCAGACCGAGGTGCTTTACAATACGGCTATGGAGTACGCCGACCTGAAAGGCAACGAAACCGTGCTTGATACCTACTGCGGAATCGGCACAATCGGAATTGTAGCCGCCAAGAGGGGAGCAGGCAGAGTAATCGGCGTTGAGCTTAACGGCGATGCGGTCAGAGATGCAATTGTGAACGCAAGGGCAAATAATCTGAAAAATATCCGCTTTTATAAGGGTGATGCAGGCGAGTTTATGTATGAAGCGTCGGACGAGGGCGAAAAGCCCGACGTTGTATTTATGGATCCGCCGAGGGCAGGCAGTGACACAAAATTCCTCGATTCGCTCATAAAAATGTCCCCCAAAACGGTAGTCTACGTTTCCTGCAACCCCGAAACGCTTGCAAGGGATTTGGACTATGTTACAAAGAACAGCGACTATAAAATAAGCAAAATCCAGCCTGTCGATATGTTCCCCCACACCGCACATACAGAATGCGTCTGTCTGATTTCAAAAGAGCTGTAACTAAAGAATTTTTGGAGGATTAAAAAATGGCTTCGAGTAAAGAATATCTTGAATATATTTTGGGGCAGTTGTCAGAGCTTGACGACATAACCTACCGTGCGATGATGGGAGAGTACATAATTTATTATAAAGGGCGGATTGCAGGCGGAATTTATGATAACAGATTTCTTGTAAAGCCCATAAAAGCGGCTGTTGCTCTTTTGCCCGACGCACCTTTTGAAAAGCCATACGAAGGAGCAAAGGAAATGCTTTTGATAGAAAACATTGACGACAGGGAGTTCATTGCAAAGCTGTTCAGTGCAATGTACGACGAGCTTCCTGTTCCGAAAAAGAAAAGTAAAAAGAAATAGAGGATACGATTATATCATTTGACTACAAAAAGGAATACAAGGAATTTTATATGCCGCCCAAAAAACCGACTATTGTCGATGTTCCTTCGATGAATTATATTGCTGTCAGGGGAAAGGGCAATCCGAACGACGAAAACGGCGAGTACAAGCAGTCAATAGGATTGCTTTATGCAATCGCCTTTACAATCAAAATGAGCAAGAAGGGCGATTATCGGATTGACGGCTATTTTGACTATGTCGTTCCGCCGCTTGAGGGGTTCTGGTGGCAGGACGGTGTTGACGGAATAGACTACACACGCAAGGACAATTTAAGATTTATTTCAATTATCCGCCTGCCGGATTTTGTGACAAAAAAGGATTTTGACCGGGCAGTTGAAGAGGCAACAAAAAAGAAGAAAACCGATTTTTCAAAGGTCGAGTTTCTCACATACAATGAGGGATTGTGCGTTCAGTGTATGCATATCGGCAGATATGATGACGAGCCTGCAACCGTTAGGCTTATGCACGAATACGCAGAAAAACAGGGTTATGAAATTGACATAACCGACACACGTTTCCATCACGAAATTTATCTGAGCGACGCAAGACGTGTAGCACCCGAAAAGCTGAAAACAGTAGTGCGCCACCCGATTAAGAAAAGGTAAACAAAAGTAAAACGGGACTGTTTCAGCCCCGTTTATTTTATACTATATAAATCAATCTTCGCATTTAGTCAGCCTTTCAGCCAAATCACAAATATCCGCAGCGGCATTTGAGTTGATTTTTCTGCGCTGATTTTCCGTCATATCAAGGCAGGCTTTTTCATCGTTAATAATCTTTATCGCATCGGATAATTCTCTTTTTGAAGCCTTGCATAGCCTGCTCATACCGTTTTTGCTGAAAAATTCGGCGTTGCGTGTTTCGCACCCCGGAATTGCCGCAGTATGCAGTATCGGCACTTTACTGACAGCACCTTCGGTTGAAGAAAGTCCTCCCGGCTTTGTGACGAACAGGTCTGCGCCCTTCATATATTCAGCCATATTTTCGGTAAATCCGAGGACTGTTACTTTCGGGTAATCGGCATTTTTCAGCTTGTCATAAAGCTTTTTGTTGTTGCCGCATATGGTAATCAGCTCTGTGTTTTCACTATCGGCAATAACTGACGAGAGAGTTTTAATAGCTTTTTTAATTTGTCCGCCGCCCATACTTCCGCCGCTTACAAGGATATATTTTTTATTTAAATCAAGTCCGAGCCTTTGACGCACTTCATTTCGATTTTCACTTTCCGAAAATCTGCCGAGTACGGGAATACCGAGAGGGTACAGCTTTTCTTTCGCAATCCCCTTTTTTGTGTAGTCGTCGGAAAGCTCCGCCGAGGGAATAACATAAACGTCGCAGTAAGTTTCCTCTGTAAACGGAATGCAGGTATAGTCCGTGCCGATAAACATTGTTTTCGGAACAGCAATTCCGCTGTTTCTCATATTTGTAATGATTTCGGCAGGGAACAGGTGAGTCATTATGATTATGTCAAAATGATTTTCAGCCAGATATTCACCCAGAGTTGAAACCATAAGACGATTAATAAAGTAAACGGGAGAGCGAAACGGCAGTTTTCTGTAAAGCTGACCTGCACCGTAAACTGCGCCGAAAAACCGAGGTGCTTTCTGCGCCAGAGCAATATAGACGTTGTTGATTTTACCTGCAAGCTTTTTACTGCGAAGGTCATACGGATTGAGCATAACGGCGTTGTGATTGCGGCGCTTGAGTTCTTCCGCAACCGCTTTTCCTGCCGAATTGTGACCTCCGCCCGTACCGCAGGAAAGAATTAACGCTTCCACAACAAACTGACCTCCGGCTTTTCTCTTTTCTCTTTACTGAAAATCAGCTTTATAATGACAACAGCCGCAATCAGTGAAAATCCGATACAGATTACCGGCTCTTTTACTAAAAAGAACATACAGACAAGAGCGCTTATGTACGAAACGAATGTGCGGTAAAAATGCGGAGAAATCCGCAGAACCACAGAAAAGAGAATGAAGAAAAATGCAAGAATAATCAGCGGCTGCCAGAGTGGCAGAAGACCGAGCAGACATCCAAAGCTTACGGCAATTCCCTTACCGCCTCTGAATTTAAAAAATACAGGAAAGGCATGACCGATTACGGGAGCGGCAATTATCAGTGCCGACGAAATAACATCCGGCAACCTTGTCCCTGCCTGATGAAAATAAAATGAAACAGGCAAAAATCCTTTTGCAAGGTCGAAGATAAGCGTAAGCAAGCCGCACCAAAATCCTCCGTACATAAATGCGTTGGCTGTACCTGGGTTTTTGTCCTTGCTGTTTTCAATCATATTATCTTTATTAAATAATCCGGCAAAAATTCGGGCATACAATACACTGCCCGAAAGATAGCCTAACAATATAAAACCGATTGTTATTAACATAAATATCTCACTTCAATTAAACCAAAACAAAATAAATGCAATTTATTTGTTCAAATTTGTTAGCAAGAAGTATATCATAATTTGTAGTTTAATGTCAAGATTTTGCGAAATAAACAACCGTAAAATTAACCGTAAACTAATCTGTCATTTTTTGCCGAATGATGTTTTCAGTCTAAAGTAATTGACTAATTCTGTAGAATATATTAAAATAGTATCGAATCGTTTTACGGTAAATGAAATTTGAATATAAAGAGGTTCAGTTTATGGGTGGATTTTTTGCAGTAGCGTCAAAGGAATCGTGTGTTCTGGATTTATTTTACGGCACCGACTATCATTCACATCTCGGAACAAGGCGAGGAGGTATGGCTGTTCACGGAGAAAACGGATTTTCCCGTGCAATTCACAACATACAGAATTCACCGTTTCGAACAAAGTTTGAGCGTGACGTTGAGGAGCTTGAGGGTAACCTCGGAATAGGCTGTATTTCGGATTTTGAGCCGCAGCCGCTTCTTGTTCATTCTCACCTTGGCAGTTTTGCAATTACAACCGTCGGCAAAATCAATAATTCCGACGAGTTAATAAATGAATGTTACAATAACGGCAATACTCATTTTCTGGAAATGAGCGGAGGCACAATCAATCCTACCGAAATCACAGCCGCACTTATCAATCAGAAGTCATCAATCGTTGAGGGACTTAAGTTTGCACAGGAGAAAATCGACGGCTCAATGACGATTATTCTGCTCACGTCAAAGGGGATTTATGCCGCACGTGACAGGCTCGGTCGTACTCCTGTTATTATAGGAAAAAAGGACGGAGCATACTGCGCTTCGTTTGAAAGCTTTGCTTATCTTAATTTAGGCTACGAGGACTGCAAGGAACTCGGTCCTGCCGAGATTGTCTTTATGACTCCCGAGGGTGTTGAAACCGTTAGCCCTGCCGGCAAGGAAATGAAAATCTGCTCGTTTCTCTGGGTATACTACGGCTATCCGACCTCCTGCTATGAGGGCGTAAACGTTGAGCAGATGCGCTATGAATGCGGTCGTCTGCTTGCAAAAAGAGATAATGTAACGCCCGACGTTGTTGCAGGCGTTCCCGACTCGGGAATTGCCCACGCAATCGGCTATTCAAATGAAACGAAAATTCCGTTTACACGTCCGTTCATAAAGTACACGCCCACGTGGCCACGTTCGTTTATGCCGACAAATCAGAAACAGCGTAATAAAATTGCGCATATGAAGCTTATCCCAGTTAAAAAACTGATTGAAAACAAGCGGCTTCTGCTTATTGACGATTCAATCGTAAGGGGAACACAGCTTCGTGAAACCACAGAATTTCTCTATAACAGCGGAGCGAAGGAGGTTCATATCCGTCCTGCCTGTCCGCCGATTATGTTCGGCTGTAAGTATCTTAACTTCTCACGTTCAACCTCCGAGCTTGATTTGATTGCACGCAGAGTGATTCTCAGGCGTGAGGGAGAAAATGCAGACAAGATGCTCTCCGATTACGCTGACCCCACAAGCACGAACTACAGCGAGATGATTGAAGAAATCCGCAGAGAGCTTAACTTCACTTCTCTTCGCTATCACCGCCTTGACGATATGCTCGACTCAATCGGAATTTCTCCGTGCAAGCTCTGCACCTATTGCTGGAACGGCAAGGAGTAAAGTACATAATAATTATGAGATGCATACCGTGTTGCAGTGGACGGTTACGGCTTTTCAGTTTAAAAAATTAATTTTTGCCGCAAGGACAGAGGATAAAACTGTTCTGCGGCAATTTTTTATCATTTATAATAGATTAAACTATAATTTAGCCGAGTG
>DKWR01000002.1:451-8393 GCA_002491825.1 Ruminococcaceae bacterium UBA7147 | reverse complement strand
CTCGATTTGCCCGCCGAGGCACTCGGCAAATTATAGTTTATCTTACAAAACCAAACTGATAATATCAGCTCAATTAAAATGATAATCTGAAGTTTTAATATAAGCAAGAAAGAACTGCAAAATCACAGTTCTTTCTTTGATGCCGTTATGTTACGGTCTTGATTTCATATCACAGACATCAGCTTTTTCAATAGCCTTAATCCTTTGTTATGAACCAACCATAAATTTTTGAATTTCTGTTGCGTCAACTATATTTACAATACCGTCATTGTTATAGTCTGCAACTCCAAGCTGTTCGTCAGTAAGTTTTGCTCCTCCTGTGGAATACTTCTGAATCTCGGTAACGTCTACAATATTAACTACTCCGTCACAATTCACATCGCCTTGTATGACACTTGGAGTTGTTACAAACGTATTTTTAATACACTCACCCGAAAACTTCATAACAAGTTCCACATTCGGGCTTGCCGAAACTGCCGAATACAAGATGTTGCCGGCTATTCTTATTCCGTAGCAATTGCCCGAAGAAGTGTCAACAGAAGCAAACTCGTTCATAGTATTTGAAGCCACTTCATAGCTGTAGATGCAATCGGCAGAATTAAAGTACAACAATCTGTTGTTCTCGTCAAGGCTCATATAGCCGCCCTTCCAGTAGCTTGTTGCGCCTGACTTCCACCTGAAATCAAACTTTTTGATAATTTGAGCCGTATCGGTTTTTGTGTTGTATTTAAGCAGACATCTTTCATATTGGCTCTGATACTTGTTGTCAATCACATAGCAGTCGTTGTCAACAAAGCAGAACTGTGTGTCAAATTCACGGAACAGACAATTGTCATACTTTGCGTTGTAGGATTTATAATAAGCATAATCAAAGCCGTAATGAGCTGAAATATCGTCATTTCCGCTGCTTATTGCATTGTCGCTGAGCAAGAAATACTTGTGCGATACGTGACCTTTTTTATCGGGCATAGGGTCGTCCCACGTAAGGTCAACGTTATAGTACACACCGTTTATACGCACCTTGTTCCAAAGATGATACATAGCCGAAGATTCAACAATTTCACTGTGCACTCCGGCACGTGCCAGCAGATAAGAATACGCCTCGGCGTATCCCTGACAGTTTGCGTTTCCGTTTACAATAGACTCGTGCGCAGAAACATAAAGTGAATCGTTATCGTCAACGTATTTGCAGTTGAGCACCAGCTCATCGTGCAGTACAACCGCCTTTTCAAATTCAGTCATACTGCTGTCAATTTTTTCAAGATATTTATCACATTCAGCGTTAAAATCGTCAATCATTTTCTGTGCCGTTTGCGTGTCATAGAGATAAATCGGGCATATTACAGCAATATAGGTTCCGTCCGAGCCAAGCATATATTGAGTAGGGTCAACATAGAACAGTTCGGGGTGTTTTCTGATAACAGTCTTGATTATATATCGCATAGTCGCCTTGTCACTGATATGAAAATCACCGACATAAATCTGCTCGCTGAAATTAGTCATACCCTCGGCAAGCCTGTCACACAGCTCCTTGTTGCTGTCATAAAGCTCTTTATTGTATGTAATATAGGAACAATCAATCTCGGCAGCAAAAGCGGTATTAGAAATTGCAAAAGTCATTGACGAAAACGCCATAATAAAAGCAAGTACAAAAACGATTGAATTTTTAAGTAATTTACTTGACTTTTTCATAATACCACCTCTTTTCTCCCTAATTATAACACTTGTCAAACCACAAATCAATTATAATAAATTAATAGAAATATTAGAATGATTTTTGTGCTTTTTCACAAACAGTCAGTTAAATTGTACAGTAATCGCAACAAATCATAATACACCGAATGAATAGACAATAAATCCTCTGCATATAAATCAGTAAGACGATTGGAGGGTTTCTTGTGAAAGGAATAGTGGAAGAACGTGCAGCAATGCTGGGCGAGTACATAATAGAAAACGGAGCTACCGTAAGGAGCACCGCAAAGAAGTTCGGCGTCAGCAAAAGTACGGTGCACAAGGACGTAAGCCAACGGCTGAAAACGCTCAACCCTGCGCTTTACCGAGAGGTAAGACGGGTTCTTGACATAAACAAAAGCGAACGTCATATACGTGGCGGAATAGCAACAAAGAACAAGTATCTGCGTGAAAAGCAACTTGAGCACAGTGAGCAATAATTCAAAGTTACGCATTATTGTTATGCCTTGTAGTAAGCTAAACGATAATTTTTAATGCGGATTGCGTAATTAATGGTCGCTGCGCTCCGAATTTGTAATAGTGCGTGTTGTATGTATAAGTTTGTTTGCTGAATCTGTGTTGTAATATCGGTAATGTTTAGTTTATTAATGTAGGGAACAGTCTTGACTGTTCCGCAGGCTTACAGCTAACCTATGGGTAATCGGAACGGTCAAGACCGTTCCCTACACTGATTAATATCAAAAGCTGTTTTTATATTCATACAATATGTGTAATTTTAGTCTTAACAATGTACTACGGAAAGGTTTATTTTCCTCTATAATTATAGTTTAATCGATAAAGCTTGATTTCCACTGCGGACACGGCACGCCGTGTCCCTACGACTGAAAACAAACATTTCCTGTATAGACATCCCGAAACGTTACCTATATATCAATTTAAAATTCGGGCTGCAATTCTCTCCAAACAAACCGACTTTTCCGCTCGATTTGCCCGCAGGGGCTACCCTGCCAAAAATGAAAACGCCAAACCCTTACGGAAGGTTTGGCGTTTTCTGTTCTTTAAAAAATGAGGGGTACAAGTACGAACCTCTACGTTGGTTCGTATTGAGGAGGGTAGAACAATTATACTCTGACGGTTGCGGTTCCGTCTTTTGAGTACGCTTATATTAAACAATATTAGTTTGAAAACTGTGTGAAATCAAATTGAATTTGCTTTGAAAACTATATGTTTTTCGCAAGAATTTCTGTCGTTTTTATGTACATAAGATTATTTTGTGTCATATTTTGAAAAACCTTCAAAAAAGTAAAACAAATGTTTGATTTTTCTGCTTTTATATGTTATACTTTAGTCGGAAAGGTGCGTGATTTTATGAAACCCTTAAGCAAAAGCCAGCAGAAGATTCTGGACTATCTCAAGGAATGCTCTGTCGAGGGCAGAGTTCCCTCTGTGCGTGAAATATGCAACGAAACAGGATTAAGCTCAACCTCAACAGTTCATCATCACCTTACGGCGCTTGAAGAAAAGGGGTTAATCACCCGTGAACACGGCGTAAACAGATGCATAAAAATCAGCGGAGAGGAAAAGTCGGCAGGAGTTCCCGTGCTCGGACGAGTTGCCGCAGGCTACCCGATTCTTGCCGTTGAGGACATCGAGTGCTACGTGCCCGTTCCCGAAGGTCTTAAACGAGGCAGAGAGCTTTTTGCTCTGCGTGTTCAGGGCGAAAGTATGATAAACGCAGGTATTCTCGACAACGATATTGTAATCGTCCACCGCACCCCTGTTGCCGAAAACGGCGAAATCGTAGTTGCGCTTGTCGGTGACGAGGCAACCGTAAAGAGATTTTACAAGGAAAACGGTCATTTCCGCCTACAACCTGAAAACAACAGCTTTGAGCCGATTATAGTTGACGAGGTCGTACTGCTCGGCAAGGTCATTTCCCTTGTAAGATATATGGAGTAACAGAGATGAAAAAGCCGCTCGCAATTCTTCTTACAATAATCATTACGGTGTTTTTTGCAGGTTGCAAACACACGGCAAAATTGAATATATCTCCTGACAGTCCTTATAATTTTGAATCATATGAAAACAAAAGCGGAATTTCCGACATTGAACCGATAGCATTAAACAGTGAATTGAGCGAAA
Source organism: Ruminococcaceae bacterium UBA7147 (assembly GCA_002491825.1). GTDB lineage: Bacteria > Bacillota > Clostridia > Oscillospirales > Acutalibacteraceae > Ruminococcoides. Next base: position 4,559 of record DKWR01000002.1, on the reverse strand, counting down.
AATGTGTTACATACAAATTCACATACACATCTGATATTTACAGCGTAAAAGCGTACATTTCCATTCCGATTGGCTGTATTGAAAGCCTGAATCCATATGAATGCATCATTTACAACCGTGGCGGAAACAGCAAAATCGGTTTTCTTGATGATGAATACACTGCGACAATATCAGCCGAAACCGACAGAATTGTTTTAGCCTCGCAATACAGAGGTGCCGACGGCGGAACAGGACAAGACCAATTTGGCGGTGACGATTTGACAGATGTCACAACACTGATTGATTTATGCGAAAACTGCTTTGAATTTGCAAGCATTGATAATCTGTGTGTTGCAGGAGTATCACGAGGCGGAATGATGACGTATATGACAGCACGAACAGACAGCCGTGTAAAACGCATAATTGCCGTTTCGGCGGTCAGCGACTTGTTAAAAGCCTATAACGACAGAGATGATATGAAAACCGTCCTTCAGAATTATATCGGAGGTTCACCCGATGATTTGCCGTATGAATATGAAAAGCGTTCGGCGGTTTACTGGGCAGACGAAATAAAAGTTCCTGTACTGATGATTCACAGTAAGCTCGACAAGCAAGTATCCTTTGCACAGGCAGAAGAATTGAATAAAAAATTTGAAGAGTACAATGTCAACTGCAAATTTGTATGCTATGACGACGACGTTCACGGCTTTCACAAAGAGAATTATAAAATCATCTCCGAATGGCTGAATCAGTCATTTTAATTTGAAGTATATTTCCCTTGACATAATTATTATGTCTATGTATAATAATATTAGTGATAAGATGTTTCTTATCTTACAGAAGCTCTTGTTTCTGTAAAAAGCGGAGGGTCCTGCCGAATAAGTGGAAGTTGTACAAGAGGTGAATCCTACCGTATAAGTGGAAAATGTAAGCAAAAGAGGACTGTTCTCGCAGTCCTCTTTTATAAGTTTATTATGAAACAACAAAGATTTAATTAGGTATTAGTATCAGCGTTCAGATATGCGTTCAGGCGTGTCTGAACGTTTTTTTCAAGGTTTCTGTAGAAAAATTGGTAGTCGTAGATGTGGTAAACGCCCTTGCCCATTATGTCGAGCGACGAGGGATAATCCTTTGGCGAAATATCCGTCACCTTGAGCGTTCCACGGTTGTTGTCGATGTATGCGCCGGTGAGGTTTGCAATCTCACTTGTAATGTTGCCGCTGTAGTCGGTAAAGCAAGCGCCGAGGTTTTCGCTCCTGTCGGCTTTGGTCGAGTCGGTTTTCCAGTTGAGTGGATTGATTGAAAGCGTTTTTATGCCCTTGGGCACCATAAGCGAGGTGCTGACGCTCTCCGCTTCGCTGTTAAAGGAAATGACAACTCCCGTATCGCTCTCACCCTGCGCCGCCCTTAGTTGCGGATATTCGCTGACTTCTTCCTCGGTGAATCTCCAGCCGATTGCGTAGCAGGCTACAAGCTGTTTCTGCCGCTGTTCGTCACCAAAGCACTCCTTTACAAGTCTTATGCTCATATCGGCGCCCTGCGAAAATCCCGCAATAATTATCGGTCTGCCGTTGTTGCAGTTCTGCATATAATATTCAAAGGCTTCCTTGACATCACTAAAAGCAACATCAAGCTGTTCACTGCAAACTTCCTCGCTCATAGCGTAAACCGCAAGTCCTATCTGGCTGTAATACGGAGCAAAAAATCTGCACTCATCGTCATAGATTCCCTTTTCCATATTCGTTGCGCCGAGGAAATTCGCCTTGGTTTCTTCGTCTTTGAGCGACATATTCAGCTCACTTTCCGAGCCGCCGTAAACTGTGGGGCAAAGGAAAAACACATCGGCTTTTTTGTCGCTCTCTTCATTTTCAAAATACGCCCAGTTTTCCCTGTCGGCATATTTCGAATTTTCTATGATGGGCGCAGAGGTTTCCTGCGTTGTCTGAACGACAGTTTCCGAAACGGATGACTGCGGTTGCGCAGAACAGCCGCCAAGAACGACCGAGCCTGCTAAAATCGCAGAAAGCAGAATCGCAAGCAGTTTTTTCATAATTGTACCCCTTTTTACACGTTATATAAATCAGCAGTGTAGGGAACGGTCTTGACCGTTCCGCTGATTTACAACTAACTTATAAACCTTTCGGAACAGTCAAGACTGTTCCCTACATTAAATAATATATAAATCCGGAGATTTGCGTGTCGAGGCACTCGACCGACCATTAATTCCGAATTACGCATTCCGCATTAATAAATCACTTATCCTCGGCAAGCGTAACTTCTACCTCGCCTGTAGACTGGTCCGACATTCTGTAATACTTAATCACAATCTTATCGCCCGGCTTGTGAGTTTCGAGTATCTCGTAAATATCGCTGAACGACTGAATTTCTTTGTCGTCAACACCCGTAATAATATCATCGGTCTTAAGCTCTGTACCATAGCACGGACCGTCCTTTGAAATCTCGTCAACCATTATTCCCATCGGAATACCATAAGCCGAAGCAACATCTGACGAAACATTACTGCCCGTAATTCCAATCTTAACTCTGCCCTCGATATAGCTCTTCTTCATAAGCGTGTCAATTATATCCTTTGCAGTCGCAGACGGAATTGCAAAGCCCATTCCCTCGTACTTTTCGGAAACGATTTTAGCGGTTGCAATGCCGACAACCTGACCGTAGAGGTTCACAATCGGTCCGCCCGAGTTGCCGGGGTTGATTGCGGCGTCGGTCTGAATGTATTTTACAAGGCTTGTCGACGACATTTTTCTGTCAACAGCCGAAACTATACCCTTTGTAATTGAGTTCTGATAATCAAGTCCGCCGGGGTTGCCCACAACGATAATATCCTCGCCAAGTTCAATCTTCTCGGAATCACCGAAGGTTGCGGCTTTAAGATCTTTTGCGTCGTCCATTTTGAGCACTGCAATATCGGTTCTCGAGTCATAGCCTACTACGCCTGCATTGTAGCTCTTGCCGTCGGAGGTAACGACCTGCAAAAGATATGTTGTCTTGCTGTTGCCGATAACATGGGCGTTCGTTACAACATATCCGTCGGAGGTAAGGATAATTCCGCTGCCCTGCGTTGCAGAATTTTCAACGGTTGTGATTTCATCTGTGTAGCCGACAATTCCGACAACGGAATCCGACACCTTGTCAAATGCCGATTCAGCCGTATAGCTTTTGTTTGAGTCAGCGTCCTTCGGCTTGCTTTCAAGCACAACGCCCTTGTAATTTGCGTCAGCCTTGTCGCTGTAGTCCGATTCCTTGTGTTCGGAAACAGGAGCAGTTGTCGGCTCTGTGCTCGGGATATTGTAGCCGTAATTCGGCATCGTAAAGCTATAGCTGTTGCTTGAATTGTTGTCTTGTTTTTTGTTGTTTTCCGAAACAAAATAAACGAAATATCCAACCATACTTCCAAGAAGCAGAACGCAAAGCACAACAATAATCGCAATAAGACCTGCGTTCGCCTTCTTTTTCGGAGGTCTCGGCGGCATCGGCGGATAAGGCGCATATGCGTTGTACTGGGGAGGCAGATTCCGGTTATTCTGATAATTCGGGTTGAACTGATTCTGCGGATTAGGATTGTACTGATACTGCAGATTGTAGCCGCCGTAATTCACATTCTGACCGCCGTAATTATTCTGAACCGGCATTCCGTTCTGCGGGTAATTCACCCTTGCCGAATACTGCGGATTTGAATAATCATTGTGCTGTGCATAAGCATAATCGGGATTCTGCTGATATGCTCCCTGCGGTGCGTTATGTACCTCGGGAGTATTCTGCACAGGTGCAGTCTGATTTTCCGCACCGAAAGGCTCGTTGCTGTAATTGATATTCCGAGACTGTTCGGGTGCAGTGTTTGTATTCTGCACATTCTGCTCATCAAACGCAGTCTGTTCAGGCTGATTAACGCTCTCGCCCTCGCCTGAAAAAGCCTGCGGATTTACGGGAACGTCACTGCTTTTATCGGTAAATGGCTTTTGCGGAGCAGAGCCGTAAAAACCGTTTTCAAAGTTATTGTTATTGTCCATATTAATATCTCCTGTTCGGTATTCAAAATTTAAGTTCAGTCAGTAAGCGTTGCAGTTATATCTAACGTTGAAGTAGGGACACGGCGTGCCGTGTCCAC
>DKWR01000002.1:0-166 GCA_002491825.1 Ruminococcaceae bacterium UBA7147 | reverse complement strand
GACACGGCGTGCCGTGTCCACACAAAAATTGCAATGCAATTTTTGTGAATGGGACGTCTGGGATGCCGTCCCCTACGGAAAAGATTGTTTTCCACTACTACTATAGATTAATCGGTAAAGTTTGATTGCCACTTCGGACACGGCACGCCGTGTCCCTACGACTAAA
>DKWR01000005.1 GCA_002491825.1 Ruminococcaceae bacterium UBA7147 | reverse complement strand
TTTTGTGTGGACACGGCACGCCGTGTCCATACGTCAACGTTGGCTATTACTCCAACGCTAAATTATAGTTTAAAATTTCTCCTTAATTAAATACAAAATACAAATATCGACAAATATTTTAAGATATTACCATTTTTTACCAAAACTATATAAAAAAGTTGCTCACAAACCGACACACATCGCACAGGCAAAGTGTTATTATAATAGCACAGGGACAACCCCTGAAGGACAAATGAGGACACGGGGCGAATAGGTTTGAATTTTATATTAAAAAATGAAAACAAAATCTCTGACATACCGATTATAAAAATCAGACCTAACAAAGCCCAGCCCAGAAAGGTTTTCAATGAAGAGGACCTCAACGCTCTGTCGCAGTCAATTGCCGAAAACGGTATTCTTCAACCCCTTACCGTAAGAAAGGTGAGCACTACGGAATATGAGCTGATAGCGGGTGAAAGGCGGCTACGTGCTTCCGTAATGGCAGGACTTCGGAAAGTTCCCTGCATAGTAATCAAGTGCTCTGAAAAAGAGTCAGCAGTATATGCTCTCCTTGAAAATCTCCAACGAAGCGACCTCGGAATGTTCGAGGAAGCTCGTGGAGTTTCAAGGCTGATACGCAGATACGGACTGACCCAACAGGAGGCGGCTGTTAAGCTCGGCAAAACACAGTCCACAATTGCAAACAAGCTCCGTTTGTTAAGACTTACATATGAAGAACAGGAGTGGATTGAAAACGCAGGTCTGAGCGAACGTCACGCAAGAGCGCTGTTAAAGCTCGGTGATGAAGGTGCAAGACGAGAGGCTCTCTCGAAAATCATCTCCGAAAACCTCAACGTACAGCAGTCAGAAAACCTTATAAATCTGATGCTCAATTCAAGCCCTAAAAACAACAAAAAACAGGGCACAAGTAAAGCGGTGATAAAGGACGTTAGAATATTTGTAAACACAATCAACAAAGCTATTGATACAATGCGTCTTGCGGGAATAGACGCACAATCGGACAAAACCGATACAGACAATTTTATCGAATACACAATACGAATTCCCAAAAAGCAAATAACTGACGAAGAAAAATCTGCTTAACCCGGTGCAGTTTATTGCACCCATCAAATTACTTTCCAGTTGGATGCGAAAGCATCCGTTCCACTCATACCCATTTCCTTATCTAAACCCCTTGCGAAAAGCCGTACAGAAATGTACGGCTTTTTGCGTTGGCAAATTAAGCATTGAACAATTAATTTGTTTCACGTGAAACATTTTATCTGCCAAACAATTAAAAAATCTCAATATTTTTCAAAATATGCTTTAAAACACATTATAAATATGCTATAATTTAAAAGTATTATCAATACGCCATTAATTAATTTTTAAGGTGATTTTTTTGGCAAAAATTATAGCAATATCAAACCAAAAGGGCGGTGTAGGAAAAACCACAACCGCCGTTAATCTTGCGGCTTGTCTTGGCGCACAGGGCAAAAAGACTCTGCTTGTTGACGCAGACCCGCAGGGAAATGCAACAAGCGGCGTTGCAATTGACAAGAGCAAGGTAAAATATTCGACATATGACATTTTAGTTGAGGGGGCAAAGGCTGAACAGTGTGTTCTCACAACGCCCTACGAAAATCTGCACATTCTTCCGTCAAGCCTTGACTTGGCGGCGGCAGAGCTTGAAATTGCAGAGAAAAGCCACCGTGAGGCACTGCTCAAAAACGCACTCCTGCCGATTAAGCAGTATTACGATTACATAATCATCGACTGTCCTCCGTCACTCGGACTGATTACCGCAAACGCACTCACCGTTGCAGACACGTTTTTAGTTCCGATTCAGTGCGAATATTACGCACTTGAAGGACTGTCACAGCTTATGAATACGGTAAGGCGAATCAAGCGCCAGTACAATTATTCAATCGAGCTTGAGGGCGTTCTGCTGACAATGTATGACGGCAGACTGAATCTTACACAGCAGGTAGTAAACGAAGTCAAAAAGTTCTTCCCCGGCAAGGTTTTCAAGACCGTCATTCCGAGGGGCGTAAGACTTTCAGAAGCACCGAGCTTTGGTATGCCCGTAATCTACTACGACAAATCCTGCAAGGGCAGTCAGTCGTATACGGAAATGTCGAAAGAAATTATTGCAAAGGAGCGACACAATGGCTAAAAAATTAGGCGGACTCGGCAAAGGTCTGAACGCCATTTTTATAGAAAACGACAGTGAGGACAACAACGGAAGCGTTACGCTGAAAATTTCCGAAATTGAGCCGAACCGTTCACAGCCGAGAAAAGAGTTTGACGAAAAAGCGTTAAGCGAGCTTGCGGAAAGCATTTCAAAGCACGGACTTTTACAGCCGTTGCTTGTACGCCCGTTACCTCTCGGAGGTTATCAGATTGTAGCAGGTGAAAGACGTTACCGAGCTTGCAGAATGGCGGGAATAACGGAAGTTCCCGTAATCATAAGAGAGCTGGGCGACACAGAAACAATGGAAATTGCGCTGATAGAAAACCTACAGCGTGAGGACTTAACCCCGATTGAAGAAGCTCTCGGCTATCAGGTACTGATTGACGAGCACGGCTTTTCACAGGAGGAGGTTGCACAGTCGGTAGGAAAATCCCGTCCGGCAATTGCAAACTCGTTAAGACTTTTAAAACTTCCGCAGAGCATTCTTGATTTAGTATCGGACGGAAAAATCTCGGCAGGTCACGCAAGAGCGTTGCTCACGCTTGAGGACGAAAAGCTTATGCAGGAGCTTGCAGAGGAGATAATCAAAAAGGATTTGTCGGTTCGTCAGGTTGAAAAAATCTGCAAACAAAAACCAAAGTCCGAAAAGGAAGAAGTACCCGAAAAGAAACCGTCGTTCTACAGTATGGTAGAGCTTGCGCTCAACGAAAGCCTCGGAAGAAAAATCAAGGTTTCAAAGAACAAGGGCAAGCAGGGCGGAATTTTACAGATTGAGTTCTATTCGGACGAGGAATTGACGGAGTTATCAAACAAACTAAAATAATTGAAAATAACAGTGTAGGGAACGGTCTTGACCGTTCCGAAAGTATCAGAAGCACGTTTTAAATCAGCGGAACGGTCAAGACCGTTCCCTACAATTAATTTAAATATATAATAAAAAAACACCATAAATTGAGGAGAAATAAAAATGATTGATATTAAATTTTTAAGAGAAAATCCCGACGCAGTAAAGGAAAACATAAAAAAGAAATTTCAGGACAACAAGCTCGGTCTTGTTGACAAGGTAATCGAGCTTGACGCTGAAAGCCGTTCCGTTAAACAGCAGGCTGACGAGCTTCGCTCAAACCGCAACAAGATTTCAAAGCAAATCGGCGCACTTATGGCGCAGGGCAAAAAGGAAGAGGGAATGGCTCTCAAGGACGAAGTAACACGTCAGGCACAGCTTCTCTCGGAGCTTGAAGAAAAGGAAACAAAGCTTTCCGAGCAGGTAACCGAGATTATGATGCAGATTCCGCAGATAATTGATGAAAAGGTACCGATAGGCAAGGACGATTCGCAGAACGTTGAGATTGAGCGTTTCGGCGAGCCTTTTGTTCCCGACTACGAAATTCCATACCACACCGACATTATGGAAAAGCTTAACGGCATTGACCTTGACTCCGCAAGAAAGGTTGCAGGCAACGGATTTTACTATCTTATGGGCGACATTGCAAGACTGCACAGCGCAGTAATTTCCTACGCACGTGACTTTATGATTGACAGGGGTTTCACCTACTGCGTACCTCCGTTTATGATTCGAAGCAACGTTGTAACAGGCGTTATGAGCTTTGCCGAGATGGATTCAATGATGTACAAGATTGAGGGCGAGGACCTCTATCTTATCGGTACAAGCGAACATTCGATGATTGGTAAATTCATCGATACAATCAACAAGGAGGAAAATCTCCCTTACACCCTCACAAGCTACTCACCCTGTTTTAGAAAAGAAAAGGGTGCGCACGGAATTGAGGAGAGAGGCGTTTACAGAATACACCAGTTTGAAAAGCAGGAAATGATTGTTGTCTGCAAGCCCGAGGAAAGCAAAATGTGGTTTGACAAGCTCTGGCAGAACACTGTTGATTTGTTCCGCTCGCTCGACATTCCCGTAAGAACTCTTGAATGCTGTTCGGGCGACCTTGCAGATTTAAAGGTTCGTTCGCTCGACGTTGAAGCGTGGTCACCACGTCAGAAGAAGTATTTTGAGGTCGGTTCCTGCTCAAACCTTGGCGACGCACAGGCTCGCAGACTTAAAATCAGAGTATCGGGCGAGGGCGGCAAAAAGTACTTTGCACACACTCTCAACAACACAGTAGTTGCTCCGCCGAGAATGCTTATTGCGTTCCTTGAAAACAACCTCAACGAGGACGGCTCGGTTAATATCCCCGTTGCATTAAGACCGTATATGGGCGGCAAGGAAGTTATTTCTGTAAAATAGTTATTTTAAAGAGCAATATAAAATCATAAATATAAGGTATAATATATAAACAAAATAAAAAAAAGATATATATTATTTGTAATAATATACAAATTATTCAAAATTCATTATATTATCAGAATAAATTTGCATAATTTAATTGACAAGATTGTGAAAATATGGTAGTATATAGTTGCTCTTAATTGAGACAATTATTAATTTTGGAGGTTAGAATATGGGACAGAACAGTAATAAAGGTACAATTGCAATGGTACTCGGCATTATCGCAATAGCATTGTCTTTAGTTGCTGACTTTGCACCTCTCGGAGGTATCATCAACTTAATCCTTGTTTTCATTGCACTTGCACTCGGTATCGTTGCTATCGTCTTTGGTGTTAAAGGCCGTAAAGAGGGCGGTGCTACAGGCGCAGCTACAGCAGGTCTTGTAACAGGTATTATCGCTGTTGTATTTGCAGGCATCTCTTGCGTATGCGTTATTTGCGCTGTTGCTTGTGTTGCTTCAGTAGCAAGCGGTGTTGCAAACGGACTTAACAGTTCAGATTTGAGCGAGCTTTCAAATCTTCTTAAGTAATACATACTTAAAAACTAAATCTATTGTCAGCCTCTTGTGAAAACACAGGAGGTTGATTTTTTTGGAGAGTAAAATATGTTACCCAATTTAATCATATTCGGAAGAGAAATTTCCACATATATGCTGTGCGTGCTTGCGGGTGTTTTCACTGCGGGAATTTATGTTTGTCAGACAGCAAAAAAAAGAGGTCACGACAACAACGACTACATTGTCTTTATGCTGATAAGCGCAATCGGTGTTTTTTTCGGCGGTCACATTATGTACGGCATTACCAACATTCCATTTGTTATTGAAGTAATAAAAAACTGGTCAGCTTTAATTACGTCATTCTGGTCTGTTATAAAGCTGTTTGCCATAGTTTTCGGCGGCTCGGTGTTTTACGGCGGACTGCTCGGAGGAATGGCTGTAGGAATAATCTACGGCAGAAAGAAAAAGCTTGACCTGAGCGAATATTCCGACATATGTGCTCCAATGGTTCCGCTGTTCCATTTTTTCGGCAGAATAGGCTGTTTTCTGGGCGGATGCTGTTACGGAATTGAAAGCCCGTTCGGCTTTACCGTACACGGAAACGAGCTTGTTCCCACAATCAATGATGTTCAGAGATTTCCCGTTCAGCTTTTTGAGGCAGGACTGAACCTTGCGCTGTTTTTTGTGCTGGCACATCTGCTCAAGAAAAACAAGTTTAAAGGCGGCCTTTTTGCAATTTATCTTGTAATCTATTCCATAATCAGATTCTTTGACGAATTTCTGCGTGGAGATTCATACAGAGGATTTTTATTCGGCCTTTCAACCTCACAGATTATAAGCATTTTAATTTTTATCGGAGCAGTTATATTCCTTGTTGTCAGAAATAAAAAGAAGTTGAGTGACAAACAAGAATGTAAAACCGAATAATGCAAAATATAACTTATTTTTATAAAACAGGGAGCAGGTAATCTGTTCCCTGTTTTAATTATAAACCATAATTCAAGTGTGGAGTGTGGAGTTTTGGTCGAGTGGATAGGTTGGAATAATTCAAAAGTATAGTGCCCGAATTTATTTATATGCGGCTAAAGCCACAGGTGTGAATTTTTGTATTTTTTACAAATGTAGGGAACGGTCTTGACCGTTCCGATTACCTATAGGTTAGCTGTAATCCTGCGGAACAGTCAAGACTGTTCCCTACACTGAAAAAACAAAACGTCGCCAATATATCAAAATTTGTTCAGCAAACAAACTTTTCCTAACAACAAGCATTATTACAAATTCGGAGCGTAG
>DKWR01000017.1 GCA_002491825.1 Ruminococcaceae bacterium UBA7147 | reverse complement strand
CCTTGACGTCCCGAAACGTCACCTACATATCAACTTGAAATTCGGGCTACAATTCTATCCAAACAAACTGACTTTTTCACTCAATTTGCCCGCCGAGGCACTCGGCTAAATTATTGTTTATTAAATAAAATAGCGCAGGTAAACATCAATGTTTTCCCTGCGTTGTAATTTAGTTTTATTATATAGTCTTATAACGGTTTTGCTTTTATCTTGCCATAGCTTCTCGGATACTTGTCGGGAGTTGGTACAATCTTTTCAATTTCTATAATAGTCCTCTCTCCACCGTTGAGTGCAAGTGAAAAGGTGTGAATGTTTTTGATTTTTCCGCCGAGCGTCTGAATTGCCTTTCTGCCGTCTGCAATTTCGTTTTCAGCGTCAGGACCTTTGAGGGATACAAAACTTCCGCTCAATCTTGTGTACGGCAAGCAATACTCCGCAAGCACATTCATCCTTGCAACGGCACGTGATACGACAAAGTCAAAGCTTTCTCTTAAATCAATATCCTGTCCGCCGTCCTCTGCCCTGCTGTGAATAAGCGTTGCGTCAAGCGAAAGTTCGGTTAATACGGTATCTAAAAAGTTGAGTCGCTTTTGCAGACTGTCGAGCAGAGTAAGGTTAATATCGGGACGAGCAATCTTGAGTATAATTCCGGGGAAGCCTGCGCCTGTGCCGACGTCGATTATCGTCGAATTTTTGGGAATATCAACGTAATTGAACAGAGCAAGACTGTCGGCAAAGTGCTTTACTGCAACGCCCTGCTCGTCGGTTATAGCGGTGAGATTGATTTTCTCGTTCCATTCAACCAGCAATCTGAAATACTTTTCAAGCTGTTCAAGCTGAAAGTCTGTGAGCTGAATATTGTAGCCTGCTGTAGCTGATTTTATAATTTCTTTTATGTCCATTTCGTCACCCGATTATTTGTTCTGTGCAAGCCAAATCAGCAGAACGCTGATGTCGGCAGGTGATACGCCCGAAATTCTCGATGCCTGTCCGATGTTTAGCGGCTTGATTTTGTTGAGCTTTTCCTGTGCTTCAAGTCTTAAGCCTTTGATTTCACGATAATCAAAGTCCTTTGGCAAAAGCTTTGTTTCAAGCTTTCTCATCTGCTCAACCTGCTTTAGCTGTTTCTGAATATATCCCTCGTACTTGATTTCAATTTCAACCTGTTCAAATATGTTCGGGTCGAGGTCGGGACGGTCAGTATCAACAGTTTTAAGCTCTTCGTAGCCGAGCTGTGGACGTTTGAGCAAATCAATCAGGCGAACACCGGTTGTGATTTCAGATGTTTCACGTGAAACAAGTATTTTGTTTACTTCCTCGGTCGGTGAAATTACGGTTGATTTAAGACGTTTGATTTCGGCTTTCTTCTGTTCCTGCTTTTTGAGGAATTTATTGTAACGTTCTTCGCTGATAAGTCCGATTTCGTATCCGAGGGGAGTGAGCCTTTCGTCGGCGTTGTCCTGACGGAGCACAAGTCTGTACTCACTTCGTGAAGTCATCATTCTGTACGGCTCGTTTGCACCCTTTGTCACAAGGTCATCAACGAGTGTGCCTATATAGGAATTGTCACGTGTGAAAATTACCTGTTCTCTGCCAAGCACCTTTAGTGCGGCGTTGATTCCGGCAACAAGTCCCTGTGCGGCGGCTTCCTCGTAGCCCGAACTGCCGTTGAACTGTCCTGCACCGTAGAGATTCGGAAAATCTTTAAATTCGAGCGTTGCGTTCATAGCAAGAGGGTCAACGCAGTCGTATTCAATCGCATACGCAGGGCGCATAATTACGCAGTGCTCAAGACCTTTGATTGTGCGGTAGAATTTGAGCTGAACTTCCTCGGGGAGTGACGAGCTCATTCCCTGCAAGTACATTTCTTCTGTGCTTAAACCGCAAGGCTCAATGAAAAGCTGATGACGAGGCTTGTCCTTAAAGCGCATAATCTTGTCCTCAAAGCTCGGACAGTAACGAGGACCAACGCCCTCAATTCTACCTGCGTAAAGCGGTGAGCGGTGGATATTTTCAAGAATAACCTGCTTTGTGTCGTCATTTGTCCAGCTTATGTGGCAGTCAACCTTGTTTTCGCCGAGGTGTTCGGTTTCGTAGGAAAACGGCTGTGGTGGCTCGTCGCCCTTCTGTACTTCAAGCTCCGAAAAGTCAATAGAGCTTTTGAGCACTCTTGCAGGAGTGCCTGTCTTGAAACGACGGAGTGGAAGTCCGAGATTTTTAAGGCTTTTGCCAAGCTCCGTTGCAGGGAAAATTCCGTCGGGACCGCTTTCGTAGGAAACCTCACCTACGAAAATTCTTCCGCCAAGGTATGTGCCTGTAGCAATAATAACAGCCTTGCACTCGTAAACAGCCAGCATTCTTGTTGTGAGAGTGTAGCCGTTTTCGTACTTTTGAATATCGATAATTTCAGCCTGACGCAGCTCAAGATTTTTCTGCAGCTCAAGCTTGTGCTTCATAGTGTCGGAGTATTTGCGCCTGTCAATCTGCGCACGGAGCGAATGAACGGCAGGACCTTTGCCACGATTCAGCATACGTGACTGCAAAAAGCATTCGTCAGCAGTCTTGCCCATCTCGCCGCCGAGAGCGTCAATCTCACGCACAAGATGTCCCTTTGCAGTACCGCCGATTGACGGATTGCAGGGGCAGTTCCCGACAGCGTCCATATTTATTGTAAAAATCGCAGTTTTACAGCCGAGCCGTGCAGACGCAAGAGCGGCTTCAATTCCGGCGTGACCTGCGCCGATAACGGCAATGTCGTAATTGCCTGCAAAATAAGTTGTCATAAAATCAACCCCAGTAATTCAATTCGGAATGCGGAATGCGTAATTCGGAATTAATAATAAATTATAACGTATTAATAAAAACGTAACCGATGTATAAACTTAAAAGTCGGGATAGCATTCTATTCTCACAAACTAACCCTTAGTCTCGGATTGCGTGTCGAGGCACTCGACTATTTACCTACACAGAAGTTGTGGAACACCCTATCAATTACCTCGTCGCTTGTCTTTTCGCCTGTCAGCTCCAGCAATTCCGAAATTGCGTCCTCAAGTGAAACCGTTACAGCGTCAAACGTCATTCCAAAAGATAAAGCGTTTTCAGCCTCTTTAATTGAGTTCAGCGCATTGCTGACCGCCAGCCTCTGGCGTTCGTTAGATAATATTCCCTCGCTCGGATTGAGGTTTGCAGTGCCTGCAATTTCTTCAACTGCTTTTACAAGCTCCTCGTGTCCTTCTCCGTTTACGGCTGAAATATATACTATCTTGCTAATATTATCTGAAATATAGCTTGTTTCAAGCTTTTGTTCAAGGTCTGTCTTGTTGATAATTGCAATTGACGGAACGTCCTTTGCAGAATCAAGCAACGCCTTGTCTTCGTCGTCAAGCTCTCTGCTGTTGTCAAACACCGCAAGCAGAAGTCCGCATTGTGTAAGGCGTTTTCTTGCTCGGTCAACACCGATTTTCTCAACGGCGTCCTCGGTTTCACGCAAGCCTGCCGTGTCGCTGAGGCGCAGAATAACGTCGCCGACAAGAACGGTGTCCTCAACAATATCCCTTGTCGTGCCGGGAATGTCGGTAACAATACTCTTTTCGCAACCCGAAAGCAGGTTCATAAGCGTGCTTTTGCCGACGTTCGGCTTGCCTGCAATTACCGTATCTATTCCCTGTTTTACCGCTTGCCCGCTGTCATAGCTTGCAAGGAGCTTTTCGAGAGCGGCAACGGAATTTTTGCACGTGTCGGAAATCATATCGTCAGTGACCTCGGCAATATCCTCCTCGGGGTAGTCCGCCCAGGCAGAAAGGTGAGAAACAAGCGAAAGCAAATCATTCTTAACACCGTCAATCTTTTTGCGGAGCGCACCGTCCTTAACAAAAAGAGCGGCTCTTGCGGCGGATTTGCTTTTTGCGCTGATTAAGTCAATTACAGCCTCTGCCTCTGTGAGGTCGATTTTGCCGTTGAGGAATGCACGTTTTGTAAACTCGCCTGCCTGCGCAGGATATGCGCCTGCCGAAAGTGCAGCACGAAGAACCTGTTTAGTCAGGTAAATTCCGCCGTGGCACGAAAGCTCGACAACGTCCTCGCCTGTGTAGCTGTGCGGCGCACGAAAGACGAGCGCAACAGCTTCGTCAATTTCCTCACCGTTATGACAGATTTTGCCGAAAGCGGCTGTGTAACCTTTCATCTCGGTTATTTTTTTATTATTTATATTTTTAAAAATTTTGTCGGCAATTTCAAGGGCTTTTTCGCCCGAAATTCTGATAACGCCGATTCCGCCCTCGCCCTGTGCGGTGCTGATGGCGGCAATAGTTTTTTCGTTCATATTACACCCACGCACATAATTAAAGAGATGATGTAGTGTTTTATTTATAACATTTTCAATACTACAAAATAAGGGCAGATTGCTCTGCCCTTCGTTTTAAATTCACTTATCAATTCTTCCGTAAAGACCTGTGCCGTCGCCCTCATTGAGGGGCTTTCTGTCGGGATTTGCAGGAGCAGAATTGTAATTGCGGTTAGCGTTGTACGGACGTCTGCCGCCTCTGCCTTTGTTATAGCCGCCCTTGTGGAAATTATTTCTTGTCTTGGGGTCGGGTCCGATAACAACGTGACGGTTAGCATTTTCGCCCTCGCTCCACGAAATAGCTCCGTTTACCTTCTGAACGGCTGTGTGGATAATTCTTCTCTCGTAGGGATTCATAGGCTCAAGGTTTGTCTTTCTGCCTGTCTTGACAGCCTTGAAAGCAAGCTTTCTGCCGAGAATTTCAAGAGTTTTTTCTCTCTTTTCTCTGTAGTTGCCTGTGTCGATTGTTACCTTGAAATAGCCGCTGTCTGCGTGGTTTGCAACAAGACTTGTAAGATACTGGAGAGAGTCGAGAGTTTCGCCTCTTCTGCCGATTACAAAGCCAACGTCCTCGCCCGAAAGGTCAAACTCTACGCCGCCTTCGATTGATTTCTTTTCAATTACAACGCTCTGAAGATTCATCTTGTTGAGGACATTTCTCAAAAATTCCTCTGCCTTATCTTCGGGAGTAGCCTTGAGCGTTACCTTTACTTTTGCAGGAGCGCCGCCGAAAAGACCGAACTTCTTTTTCTCGGCACGCTGGATAAGTTCAAATTCAACCTCGTCTGTTTCATCAAGACCGAGCTGTCTTTTTGCGTCGTTAAGAGCGTCAAGCTCTGTTTCACCAACGCCGATTACTTCTTTAATCACGATTTTTCACCTTTATTTCGTTTGAATATATTTAAAATTATTTCTTCTTTTTCTTCTTTGTGTTTGCACCCTCGCCTGATTTAAGCTCGTGCGGTGCGTATACATAGGGGATTTTTGCCTCGTTTTCAAACATTAATGCAGCGTGTCTTGCCTCTGAATTTGCAGTAAGCTGTGCCGGACTGAAAATTTTGCCGAGCACAATTGACTGAACAAGGCTTATCAAAGCCGAAATAATCCAGTAGTATGCAACTGCCGCAGGTACATTGAATGCGATATATGCGGAGAACAGCGGCATACCGATAAGCATAATCTTCATACAGCCCTGCTGCTGAGCCATCTGGTTTTTGTTAATTCTCATAGTAATCAACTGAGCTCCAACGTTGGAAGCAAAGCAGAATACAGGGAAAAGAGTATACCACGAGAAAAGACCGAATTCATTTGGAATAGCAAGCAAATCGACACCGAACGGCTTAAAGCCTCCGATGAACATCTGGATTGTAGAAATTTCCTGTGCATTGAAGATTCCCTGAATAGCCTCGGTATTCATAATGTTGGGGAAAACTTTTAGCAGGCTGATTTCCTGATATGTGGGATTTGCGCTTGCAGAATATCCGGGTATTGTGTTGATGTAGGAAAGTGCATTGTTTACATCTTCACTGTTTAAGTGAAGAGTGTTGGTGAGCGGATAGGCAACTGCGTAGAAAATACCAAAAATTACAAGCATGGGAAGAAGCGTCGTAAGACAACCGCCCATAGGCTTTACGCCCTCTTTTTCATAGAGCTTACTTGTTTCTTCCTGAAGCTTCTGCCTGTTGTTGGCATACTTTTCCTGAAGCTCCTTTTGCTTTTTGGAAAGCCTTGCAGTACCCGCCATAGACTTCTGCTGTTTAACGGAAAACGGGAAAAGTATCAGCTTGACTATAACGGTAAATACGATAATGGAAAGACCGAAATCCTTGAGTATATAGAAAGCTCCCCAGAGTATGTAGCCCAGCAAGCTTCCGAGAAATCCGAAGATTTGCATATTGTTACCTCACTTTTGAGTAAAATGTGCAATCACAGCAAATACAATATGCGTGTTGCTAATTTCTCCTGCCTGTCCTTTTTTCGGGAACAGGATCATAGCCGCCCTTGGAAAAGGGATTGCAACGCAGAATACGCCAGAATGTAAGTGCAAAGCCCTTTAGTGCGCCGAAGCGCTCAATAGCCTCGATTCCGTACTGCGAACAGGTGGGAATGTACTTGCAGTTAGCTCCCAGATGCGGAGAAATGGCGGCTTGATAGAATTTGATCAGAGCAATCAGTATTTTTTTCATTTTTTACCTTAAAAAATCATCTTAAAACATCTGCTGCTTTTAATTGCTTTTTCATAGCGTCCAAAACAGTCTGCGACTTAACATATGGGGTTTTGCCCCTTGCGACAAAAACAAAGTCGTATCCCTGCTTTAAATCGGGATAGAGTTCGTAGTAAGCTGCTCTGATAACACGCCTTGCTCTGGAGCGTTTAACAGCCTTGCCGACCTTTTTGCCTGTGGTAATTCCGAAACGCAGGTTATTGTTTTTATTTTTCATTACGTAAGTTACAAGCACAGGACTTACAAAGGATTTTCCCCTTTTGTACAGACGGGAAAAATCCCTGTTATCCTTCAAAGTGACATATTCACTCATTTTTTACACCACCGGGCAGTCGAGCACTCTAAAAAAGAAAGACCACCGAACAAAGTGGCCTTTTTTCTTAATAAGACAACCTTTTTCTGCCTTTAGCTCTTCTTCTTGCTAAAACTTTCTTACCGTTGGCTGTAGCCATTCTCTTTCTGAAACCGTGCTCCTTCTTTCTGTGGAGCTTTTTAGGCTGATATGTTCTCAACATAGGTGAAAACCTCCCTTCAAAATATAACCTTGCAATATAGCATTATACCGTAGTTTTCAAATTTCGTCAAGTGTTTTATTTCGGAAAGAGAAAATTTTATTCAGGTTTAAATGCGTTTTTTTTAATTATACAATATAATGTAGTAACGCCGTTTAGCGGTACAATATAAGGAAAAATTTTTAATAAATTAACCGCCTTGTATGCGGAGTACAAGACGGCAGAATATCTGTAAATGTGTTTTTTGCTATTTATATTGACATTTTAATAATGTTGGTGTATTATAAATATAGTAACAGAACAGTTTTGGCTGTTCTCCTTAAGGTTTTTTTATTTATTAACCGCCTTGTATTCGGAGTACAGGGCGGTTATTTTTTTATATTCTTTATGACTTCACACAATGCTACTAAAACAATAGCAAAAGCAAATAAGTAAAAGGTTTCTGTCATTTTGAATATACACCCCCTTTCATAAGGGAGTGAGAACAACCGCCACTATTCTGTTACTACGTGTATAATTATAGCATAGTTTGTAAAAATAACAATAGCTTTTAAAAATTATTTTTGCATATTAGAATAATAAAACCGCCTTGTATATGTTGTACAAGACGGTTATTTTTATGTATTTTAAAATGCCGGTAAATCGGCTTAATCTAAATAGGCCGCTCCGATAATGCCTGCGTCGTTGCCGAGCGTGCATTTGCAGATTACGGTCTGCTTGTCGTTGTGCTTTGTGTAGCGCTCACGCTCAACGTATGAACGAACGGGGCCGAGGAGATTTTCGCCCTCGTTTGAAATTCCGCCGCCGATACAGAGAACGTCGGGCTGGAAGATGTTGATGATATTTACAAGTCCGCAGGAAAGGTAGCTTATGTATTCCTCAACAACGGATTTTGCAGTCGGGTCGCCGTCACGCATTGCATCAAACGCCGTTCTGCCGTTTACCTTGTTGATGTCGCCGTCGCAGAGCTTGAGCATATAGCTGAATTCAAGCTTTTCGGAAAGAATCTTCTGCTTGGTGAGGTTGATAAGACCTGTTGCGGAAGCGTAGGTTTCCCAGCAGCCACGTCTGCCGCAGGCACATTCCTTACCGTCCTTGACGATAACCATATGACCAAGCTCGGCGCCTGCAAAGTTTGAGCCGCTGTAGATTTTGCCGTCAATGATAATTCCGCCGCCTACGCCTGTGCCGAGTGTGATTGCAACTGCGTTTCTTGCGCCCTTTGCACTGCCTGCAAGGTACTCGCCGAGAGCCGCCGCATTGGCGTCGTTCTCAATGTGAACCTTCTTGCCGAGTCTTTCCTCCATCATCTCAACAACCTCCCAGTTGTGGAAGAAGAGGTTTGCAGAGTACTCGATTACGCCTGTTTTCGGATTTACTGCACCCGGAACGCCGATACCTACGGACTCAATTTCGTCCATAGTGAGCTTTGCTTTTTCAACGGCTTTCTTTGCAACCTCTGCCATACTGTCGCAGATTTCGCTCTCCGGACGGGGAACGGCAGTTTTGCAGGAAGCCTTTGCAACGATTTTGTATTTTTTGTCAACTACGCCGGCTACAATGTTTGTGCCGCCGAGGTCAATACCGAGTCTGTACATTTTGAACATCCTTTTTGTTTTTATTAATTCGGAATGCGGAATTATTATTCGCTCCGCTCCGACTTTGTAATAGTGCGTATTTTTTGGTAAAGTTTGTTTGCCACTGCGGACACGGCACACCGTGTAACTACGATAATAAAGAGAACGTTACCTATATATCAACTTAAAATTCGGGCAACCGTTTTATCAAACAAACCGATTTTTCCACTCGATTTGCCTGTAGGGGCTACCCTGCCGATTTGCCTGCCGAGGCACTCGGCTCAGCTGAAGTTATACGAATAGTTCGGTGCTTCCTTGGTAATCTGAATGTCGTGCGGGTGGCTTTCACGCAGACCTGCGCCGGAAATCTGAACGAATTTTGCCTTTTTGTGAAGCTCCTCAATAGTAGCACAGCCTGTGTAGCCCATACCCGAGCGCAAGCCGCCCATAAGCTGGTAAACAGTGTCGGAAAGCATTCCTTTGTAAGGAACACGTCCCTCAACGCCCTCGGGAACAAACTTGTTGTTGCTTGCCTGGAAGTATCTGTCTGCACTGCCCTTGCCCATTGCGCCGAGACTGCCCATTCCACGGTAAACCTTGAACTGTCTGCCCTGATAAATTTCATTATCTCCGGGGCTTTCTTCACAGCCTGCTACGAGTGAGCCAATCATAACAACGTTTCCGCCTGCGGCAAGTGCCTTTACAATGTCGCCGCTGTACTTGATACCGCCGTCTGCAATTACGGGAATGCCGTACTTTGAAGCCTCGCAAGCGGCGTCATAGATTGCGGTAATCTGCGGAACGCCGATACCTGCAACAATTCTTGTTGTGCAGATTGAGCCGGGGCCAATGCCGACCTTGATAGCGTCTGCGCCTGCGTCGATAAGAGCCTTTGCGGCTTCGGCAGTTGCAATGTTGCCTGCGATAAGCGGAAGATTCGGGTAAGCCTTCTTAACCTTTGCAACAGAGTTTACAACGTTTGAGTTGTGACCGTGAGCAGAGTCAAGCACAACAACGTCAACCTGAGCCTCAATAAGAGCGGCTACTCTGTCAAGAACGTCAGCCGTTGCGCCGATTGCGGCACCGCAGATAAGTCTGCCCTTGTCGTCACGTGCAGAGTTGGGATACTGAACGCTCTTTTCAATATCCTTGATTGTGATAAGTCCCTTAAGACTGCCGTCCTTGCCGACAATCGGGAGCTTTTCAATTCTGTGCTGACGAAGAATCTCCTGTGCTTCCTTAAGAGTAGTTCCTACCGGAGCTGTAACAAGATTTTCGTGAGTCATAACCTTTGAAATCGGCTGTGCAAAATCTTCGCCTGTCATAAAGCGGAGGTCACGGTTTGTGATAATTCCGACAAGCTTGCCGTCACGGCAGATAGGAACGCCCGAAATTTTGTACTTGCCCATAAGGTTGTCCGCATCTCTTACGGTGTTTTCGGGTGCGAGGAAAAACGGATTTACGATAACGCCGTTCTCACTTCTTTTTACTCTGTCAACCTGGTCAGCCTGACGCTCAATCGGCATATTCTTGTGAATAATACCAACGCCGCCCTCTCTTGCAATAGCAATAGCCATAGCGGTTTCGGTGACTGTATCCATAGCGGCAGTCATAAGAGGAGTGTTGAGCTTAATGGTTTTTGTAAGATGTGTTGAAACGTCAACATTTTTAGGCTCAACGTCTGACTCTCCCGGTATAAGAAGAACATCGTCAAAGGTAAGTCCTTCCTTGCCGAACTTTTCATTGTAGTTAGTATTCAGCATAATTTTCCTCCGTTTTACAAAATTTTTAAAGATTTAGTTATTAACCTTTATTATAACAAATCACTTTCGGTTTATCAATAACAAAATATAAATTTTATGCAATTATTTTTGTATATTGACAACGCAGAATATAAAATATAAAATTGTTGTTAAAGAACAGTTATTTTATTATGTAATACTATTAATACGGGAGATTATTATAATGAAAAAAATATATGCAAAAATCATTTCACTTTTACTCATTGCCGTAACTGCGGCGGCTTTTTCGGGATGCGGCGAAAACGGCTCGTCATCGTCGGCACAGTCGAGCACAACCGCCGAAACGTCGGCACAGGAAACTACGCAGGCAAGCACGTCAAACGGCAATGCCGCAAACAAAAATTCAAAGCTTCCGTTCCCGAAATACGCCGAAAACGGTGACGATTTCACAGGTGCGTGGGAAATTACCGAGAGCGAGGAGTCGCAGGCTTTGAGCTTTATTTTCAGCTTTAACGGCGAAGGCAGAGTTGCAATGGTCGTTGATAATTCGGGGTTCTTCGGCAAATACGAGGTTGAAAACAAGAACGGTAAAAATACCTTTACAACGCAGATGATTTACGGACTCGACGGCGAGTATACCTATGAGCTGTCCGACGATAAAAACACAATTAAGCTCACCAAGAACGAAGATAACTTGAAAACAACTATGCAGAGGATCGAAAGCTTTGAATGTGTTCCGAACGCTGAAAACACAAAAATTGACGAGAAACTGCTCGGTGCGTGGAAGTCGGAAGACGCAGAGTATTTTTACTTTGACGAAAGCGGAATAATGTATCACAATCTGTACAACACAACGTTTAACTACGCCGCTTATACAGCCGAGGACTCAAAGATTACGGCAACCTATTCAATGGGCGGCGAAATGTCAGACGAGTACGAGTATTCGGTTGAGGGCGATAATTTAAAGCTCAACGGCTACAATTACAAAAGAATTTCTGAAAGCGAAGTTGAGTAAGCGATCATTCGATTATCACTTTAACACAGCTTTGTTTTCAGACGTTTTTTGTGAAGTAAACGATAATTTAGTTCAATTCGGAATGCGTAATTCGTAATGCG
>DKWR01000034.1 GCA_002491825.1 Ruminococcaceae bacterium UBA7147 | reverse complement strand
CCAAACTCCACACTCCAAACTAAAATCAAAGCTCTCTGCTTCCCGTAATTGAAAACGCAACCCATTCCGCAATATTAACAGCGTGGTCACCGATTCTTTCAAGGTACTTTGCAATCATCATCAAATCAATTGCATCTTCGCCGAGCGCCTTGTCACGCTGAATTATCTCAACAGTTTCTTGCTTTACCTTGTCAAACAGCTCGTCAATAACGTCGTCGCTTTCGCTGACTTTCTTTGCAAGGTCAAAATCCTTCTTAACAAATGCGTCAATTGCAAGCGTAACCATTTTTGAAGCCTGATTTGCCATCTCATCAATATGCGTTACGTTGATAACATTGTTTCTGCTTTTGATGTACTGCGAAACCTCGGCAATATCAATCGCCTGATCGCCGATTCTTTCAAGGTCGGTAATCATTTTAAGTGCAGAAGAAACCTCACGTAAATCATTTGCAACAGGTGCCTGATGGAGCAGAAGTCTAATGCAGTGATTCTGAATTTTTCTTTCGGAGGTGTTAATAAGCTCCTCCTGTTCTCTTGCCTTATCTAAAAGCTCCGCACTATTATTTGCAATAATTTCAACGGCATTTTTAATTGCACTCTCAACAAGAGTACCCATTCCGATAAGCTGATTGTTAAGATTTGCAAGTTCAATGTCAAAGTATTCTCTCATTAGCCGAACCTTCCCGTAATGTATTCTTCAGTACGCTTATCCTGCGGAGATGAAAATACAGCGTCGGTGCTGTTATACTCAACCATTTCGCCGAGCAGGAAAAACGCAGTGTTGTCGGAGATACGCAGCGCCTGCTGCATATTGTGAGTAACCATAATTATTGTGTATTCGTCCTTGAGTTTAAGGCAAAGCTCCTCAATCTTGCCCGTAGAAATCGGGTCAAGTGCAGAGGTTGCCTCGTCCATAAGAAGAACCTCGGGCTTTACCGCAAGCGCTCTTGCAATACAAAGACGCTGTTGCTGACCGCCCGAAAGACCGAGCGCACTCTTTTTTAGTCTGTCCTTAAGCTCATCCCAGATTGCCGCATCTCTTAACGACTGCTCAACAATCTGGTCAAGCTCGCTTTTCTTCTTAATTCCGTGAGTTCTCGGACCAAAAGCGATGTTGTCATACACGCTCATAGGGAACGGATTAGCCTTCTGAAAAACCATACCCACCCTTTTGCGCAGTACGTTAATATCCATATCGCCGTAAATGTCCTCTCCGTCAAGCCTTATATCGCCCGTAATCTTACAGCCTTCAACAAGGTCGTTCATTCTGTTGAGCGACTTAAGCAGAGTTGACTTACCGCAGCCTGACGGTCCGATAAAAGCAGTAATCTTATTTTTCGGCATATGCAAAGTCACGTCCTTAAGTGCGTGAAACTTGCCGTAATAAAGATTCATATTATCTATAGTAAACTTATCCATCTGTTAAGATTATCCTTTCTTAGTCCCCAGTCTCTTTGCTATGAATGCCGAAAGAGTGTTGATTCCGAACACAAGTACAAGCAGAACAACAGCCGTTCCCCAAGCCTGGTCGGTGTGAAGTCCCTCGTTTGTCAGGACATACATATGAACGGCAAGCGAACGTCCTGAATTTAACAGTCCCGTAGCATAGCCTGTTGCAGAGCCGTAGGTGTAAATCAGAGCCGCCGTTTCGCCGACAATTCTGCCGACTGAAAGAATAACGCCTGCAAGGATTCCCGGCATTGCGCTGGGCAGAATAATTCTTACAATCGTCCTAAGCTTTCCTGCGCCCAAGCCGTAACTGCCCTCTCGGTAAGAGTCGGGAACGGTGAGGAGCGCCTCCTCGGTCGTACGCATAATAGTAGGCAAAACCATAATTGCAAGGGTAAACGCACCTGCAAGCAGTGAATAGCCCCAGCCTAATGCATAAACAAAGAACAGCATACCGAAAAGTCCGTAAACGATTGACGGAATACCTGCGAGTGTTTCAGCCATTGTGCGGATAACCTTTACCAGCTTGTTGCCTTTTTTTGCATACTCGGCAAGGTAAATTGCCGCACCTATACCGAACGGAACTGCTATTAAAAGTGTAAGCAGCGTCAGCACAATTGTGTTGATGATTGACGGCATACACGAAACGTTGTCGCTGTTATATGTAAGTGCAAAAAGCTCGGGAGTGAGGTTGGGTATTCCACGGACAAGCACATATACTATAATAAACACAAGCGCCGCCGCAGAAAGCACAGCCGCCAAAGCAACCAGCAAAAGCATAACAAGGGAGAGAGGTTTTCTTTTGTACGAAATCATACGCTGTTTAAAGGTCACCTTGTTAATCGGCTTAATCTCGTCAATCACCGCCGAATTATTCTTATCAGCCATGCTTTTCACTCCTACTCTTAATAGCCTGCATTGAAAGCGTAATCAGCAGGATAAATACAAAAAGTACAACACCTGTTGCAATAAGTGCCTGACGGTGCAAGCCTGTTGAATAACCCATTTCAAGCACGATATTTGCAGTCAGCGTGCGAAGTCCGTCGGTAAGCCTTGTCGGAATCTGCACCTGATTGCCTGCAATAAGAACAACCGCCATTGTTTCGCCCAATGCTCTGCCTATTCCGAGAACGACAGCCGCAAGCACACCCGACTTTGACGCAGGAAGAATAGTCTTGAAAACGCTTCTTTCCTTTGTAGCTCCGAGTGCAAGCGCACCCTCGTAGTAGCTTTCAGGAACTGCCCTTATAGCCGACTCGGAAACGCCGATAATTGTCGGAAGAATCATAATTCCGAGTACGATTGACGCCGCAAGCCAGCTTGAACCGAAGCCGCCGAAGTTGTCACGGATAAACGGAACTACTACCATAAGTCCGAAGAAACCGTAAACGATAGAGGGAATTCCTGCAAGCAGTTCGGTAGCAGGCTTTAATATTTTATATAGCGGCTTCGGGCAGAATCTTGCAAGGAAAACTGCCGTCAGAATACCAATCGGAACACCGATTACGATAGCTCCTGCCGTAACGTAAACGCTTGCAACAATCATATCGAATATGCCGAAGCTTGCAGGAACGTTTGTCGGTGCCCACTTCTGACCTCCGATGAAATCAAAAAATCCGATTTCAGCCATAGCTGGCACACCGTTAATAAACAGGAAAACACAGATTATTGCAACCGAGGCAATGCTCGCAAGGGCTGTCAGGAAGAAAACTCCCTGCATAGCCCTTTCTCTGAACGTTTTCAATCTCATTTAATTACGTCACTCCAAACAGTTGTTTCGCCTGTGTAGATTGATTTAATCTGGTCAACAGTGAGGTCTTCGCATGAGTTAGCCTTGTTTACGATAATTGCAATACCGTCTTTTGCGATTGTTGTTGCCTTAAGCTCGCTTGCTTCCTTGTCCTTTAATTCACGAGAAGCCATACCGATGTCGCATGTGCCTTCCATTGCAGCCTGCATACCTGCTGATGAGTCGGAGGTCTGAATTTCAACCTTTGCGTTTGTGTTTACCTTCTGATAAGCCTCTGCAAGCTTTTCCATTACGGGAGATACCGAAGAAGAACCTCCAACGCTGATTTTACCTTCAGGCTTTTTACCGCTGTAAGCTGCGTTCTCTGTAACAGCAACGTAACCCTCGCCCGATACAACAGCCTGACCGTCAGAGCTTAAGATGTAGTCAACAAAGTCCTGTGCAACCTCGCTCAACTCGCCCTTGTATGCAATGTTGAACGGACGGCTGATTACGTAGTCGCCTGATTTTACGTTCTCGGCAGTAGCCTCAACCGAGCCAACCTTAAGAGCCTTTACTGTGTCGTTGAGTGAACCGAGTGAAATGTAGCCGATTGCGGCGTCGTTATCCTTAACGTTTGTGATAACAGCCTCTGTGCTGTTGATTGTAACGGCGGAAGATGTTGTATTGTCAGTCTTTGTGTCGCCGTCTTTTACAAGAACGCCTGTAAGCTCTGTGAAAGCGTCTCTTGTACCCGAGCCTTCTTCTCTTGTTACAACTGCAATTGTTTTGCTTGTGTCAAATGCTGTGCTTTCAGCCTTTGTTTCAGATGAGTTTGATGATGAGTTTCCGCCGCAGCCTGCGAATGCTGTAACTGCAAGAGCGCCCATTACTGTAATTGCCGTAATTTTGCTTAATGCCTTTTTCATTTTAAAATTCTCCTTAAAATGTTTGTCGTTTTTTCTGTTCTGTACTTCATCGTACAGCTATAGTTTATTTACATTTTGTAAAAAACAGAACAGCCCGATTGTAAAATGAAAGTAAAATAAAATATAGATTTTGTATTGAAATAAAGTATTTTACAAAATAGCGTGACAAGGCATATTTTTTATGGTATAATACAACAAAGGCACGTTATCGATTTAAACCGATAAAATATTTTAGTAATTGAAATACAATATATTGGAGGTCATAAAAATGGCAGAAAACAAAATCCCTTACAAAATCTACCTTGACGAAAAGGAAATCCCGTCGCAGTGGTACAATGTAAGGGCAGATATGAAAAACAAGCCTGCTCCGCTTCTCAATCCCGCAACTCTCCAGCCTATGAAGGCAGAGGAGCTTTATCCCGTGTTCTGCGAGGAGCTTGTTGCACAGGAGCTTAACGAAACAGACGCATACATCGACATTCCCGAGGAAATCCAGAATTTCTACAAGATGTACCGTCCATCTCCGCTTATCCGTGCGTACTTCCTTGAAAAGGCACTCGACACGCCCGCAAAAATCTACTATAAGTTTGAGGGCAACAACACAAGCGGAAGCCACAAGCTCAACAGCGCAATTGCACAGGCTTATTATGCAAAGAAACAGGGCTTAAAGGGCGTTACAACCGAAACAGGCGCAGGTCAGTGGGGTACGGCTCTTTCAATGGCTTGCTCCTACTTCGGACTTGACTGCAAGGTATTTATGGTAAAGGTTTCCTACGAACAGAAGCCCTTCAGACGTGAGGTTATGAGAACCTACGGCGCAAGTGTTACTCCATCTCCCTCAATGACAACAGAGGTCGGCAAGAAGATTCTTGAAGCTCACCCCGGCACAACAGGAAGCCTCGGCTGTGCAATTTCCGAAGCCGTTGAAGCCGCAACAACAACCGAGGGTTACCGCTACGTTCTCGGCAGTGTGCTCAATCAGGTACTTCTTCACCAGTCTGTTATCGGTCTTGAAGCAAAGGCGGCGCTTGACAAATACGGCGTAAAGCCTGACATTATTATCGGCTGTGCAGGCGGCGGCTCAAACCTCGGCGGACTTATCTCTCCGTTTATGGGAGAAAAGCTCAGAGGCGAGGCTGACTACAGAATTATCGCAGTAGAGCCTGCTTCCTGTCCGAGCTTTACAAGAGGTAAGTTTGCATACGACTTCTGCGACACGGGTATGGTATGTCCTCTTGCAAAGATGTACACACTCGGCAGTAACTTCATTCCCTCTTCAAACCACGCAGGCGGACTTCGCTACCACGGTATGAGTTCAACTCTTTCACAGCTCTACCACGACGGACTTATGGAAGCTACCTCTGTTGAACAGACTTCCGTATTTGCCGCAGCAGAGCAGTTTGCAAGAGTCGAGGGTATTCTCCCTGCTCCCGAAAGCAGTCACGCAATCAGAGTTGCAATTGACGAGGCTCTCAAGTGCAAGCAAACAGGCGAGGAAAAGACAATCCTCTTCGGTCTTACAGGCACAGGCTACTTTGATATGATGGCTTATCAGAAGTTCAACGACGGCGCAATGAGCGATTACATTCCCACAGACGAGGAACTCCAGAAGAGCTTTGAATCTCTTCCCAAGGTTGAATAATTAAGAATTTTAAAAATAAAGTTAAACTAAAAAAAGTAGGGAACGACCCCCGTGTCGTTCCTAAAGGCAACATATGAACCTTTAGGAACAAGACAGGGCTTGTTCCCTACTACTGCGTTAAGGCTAAAAATTATCAAAATGGTAAGAATAATTAAAACTATTTTAGTGTAGGGAACGGTCTTGACCGTTCCGATTACCCATATGTTAGCTGTAATCCCTCGGAACAGTCAAGACTGTTCCCTACATTTTATCAATTTAGCCTTATATATACTTTTAGACTTTGCATAGTATTACGTTCAATTTATAAAATTACTCTGAACAGCATTGAAAGCCAAATTCCTTTTCAATCCTGTCAAAAACTTCTTCTGCCGGAATTCCCGATGACAGTGTTACGCAATCAAGTCCTTCTTTCAACAGCCTCTGTAATTCTCCTTTATTGTAATCTCTATCTTCAACTTTATTGCACACTATATCACAAACCCTCCGTTTACAACGAGTATTTGCCCCGTAATAAATTTCGCCTTGTCACTGCACAAAAACACCGCCGCATCTGCAATATCCTTTGGCGTTCCGAGGGTATTGAGCGGCGTTTCCTCTTTCAGCTCGTTTATGGTTTGCTCGTCAAATGACTTCATCATATCTGTCATAACCACGCCGGGGCAAATGCAGTTCACACGCACTCCCGACAATCCGACTTCCTTTGCAAGAGCCTTTGTAAGTCCGATTACGCCTGCCTTTGCGGCGCTGTAATGCACCTCGCAGGACGCACCGACCTGCCCCCACATTGAGCTGATATTCAGAATCACTCCGCTGTAATTTTTTATCATATATCTTTTAAGAACCTCTTGTGAGCAGTAGAAAACACCGTCAAGGTTTACGCCGAGCATTTCTTTCCAGTCGTCAGCCGTTATTTCGGTAAAAAGCTTTTGCTGAGCAATTCCCGAGTTGTTCACAAGCACGTCAATACTGCCCAATGTGTTGTCTATTGCGTCAAACATCTCGTTTACCGACTGCCTGTCCGACACGTCAGCCTGAATCGCAAGCGCACCCACTCCGTAGCTATCGCAGAGGATTTTCGCAAGCCTCTCGGCTCCGTCACTGTTTTTATTATAGTGAACAGCTACATTACATCCTGCCTGCGCAAACGCAACGCAGAGAGCCGAGCCGATTCCGCCCGAACCGCCCGTAATAAGAACATTTTTCATAATATCACCCGAAACCAATTAACAATTTACAATTAATAATTAACAATTACTCTGTAATCATTATAGCATTTATTTTTAAAATAATAAAGCACAAAATAATACAAGGCATAGCCGAGCGGCTACACCTTGCGTTTATTTCTATGAATATTGACAAAAGAAAACATACTTGTTAAAAAAGAATTGAGGGTACTGACAAACGGCAGGCGGTTGCTCCCGAAAGGGAGGTGATAACTATGGTATCATTTTCTGACTTATTTTTACTCGGAACTTTGATTATCGAAGTTATCGCTCTTTGCTACGAGATTTTTCACAAGAAAAAGTAAGTACAAAGGCTATTTATTGCAAATATTTATTTCTTTCTGAAACCGTCTTTAAGGCTTACGCTTCTGTTGAAAACAAGATGTTCCTTTGAGCTGTCTTTGTTGTCAACGCAGAAGTAGCCAAGTCGCATAAACTGGAAGCTTTTCGGTGCTTCTGCACTTTCAAGACTCTTTTCAGCCTTGCAGTTTTTGAGGATTTCAAGAGAATTGGGGTTGAGGTAATCGAGGAAATTCCTTTCACCCACATCGGGGTCGGGTACGGTAAAGAGGTTATCGTAAAGTCTTACCTCTGCATCGGCGCAATTATTAGCGTCAACCCAGTGGATTGTACCTCTTACCTTTCTGCCATCGGGAGTATTTCCGCCCCTTGTTTCGGGGTCGTACTCTGCGTAAACCTCAACGACATTGCCGTTTTCGTCCTTTTTACAGCCTGTGCATTTTACAATGTACGTTCCCTTCAGGCGCACCTCGTTGCCGGGATAAAGGCGCTGATACTTCTTAATCGGCTCCTCCATAAAGTCCTCGGCTTCAATGTAGCTTTCTCTTGAAAAAGTTACTGTGCGTGTGCCGTCCTCGGGACGGTTGGGGTTGTTCTCAACCTCAAATTCCTCGGTCTTGCCCTCGGGATAGTTTGTAAGCACAAGCTTAATCGGGTGAATTACGCACATAACACGCTGTGCCGTTTCGTTCAAGTCGTCACGCAGACAGTGTTCTAAAAAGCTGTATTCAACAATCGAATTTACCTTTGAAACGCCAATTTGGTCAATGAATGAGCGGATTGCCTTCGGTGTATAGCCACGTCTGCGAAGTCCGCAGAGCGTAGGCATTCTCGGGTCGTCCCAGCCGTCAACATAGCTCTTTTCAACAAGCTCACGAAGCTTACGCTTTGACATAACTGTGTTGTTGATTCCGAGCCTTGCAAACTCAATCTGACGAGGCTTGCAGGGTGCGGAAATATTGTTGATTACCCAGTCATAAAGCGGACGGTGAGCCTCAAATTCAAGCGAGCAAAGGCTGTGAGTAATGCCCTCGATTGCGTCCTCAATCGGGTGTGCAAAGTCGTACATCGGGTAAATGCACCACTTGTCGCCTGTTCTGTGGTGGTGCAGGCGGTTGATTCTGTAAATAACAGGGTCACGCATATTGAAGTTGCCCGATGCAAGGTCAATCTTCGCACGCAAGGTCATCTTGCCGTCCTCAAATTCGCCGTTTTTCATACGTTCAAACAAGTCAAGGCTTTCTTCAATCGGGCGGTCACGGTACGGGCTCTTTGCAGGGGTCTGCGTATCTCCCCTGTACTCCCTCATCTGCTCGGGAGTAAGCTCGCAAACGTAGGCAAGTCCCTTTTTAATCAGTTCAACTGCATACTCATACATCTGCTCAAAATACTCGGACGCATAGTAAAATCTGTCGTCCCAGTCAAAGCCGAGCCACTTGATATCCTCCTTGATAGCGTCAACATACTCAACGTCCTCTTTGGTGGGGTTGGTGTCGTCCATACGGAGGTTGCAGATTCCGCCGAACTTTTCAGCCGTACCAAAGTCAATACAGATAGCCTTTGCGTGACCGATATGCAGATAGCCGTTAGGCTCGGGAGGAAAGCGGGTATGAACCTTTTTACCCTCAAATCTGCCGTTTTCGGCAATGTCCTCATTTATAAAATCGTGAATGAAGTTGTTCTGCATAACCTCTTCATTTTCAATATTTTTAATTTCTTCAGCCATAAAAACTGTCCTTCCTGCCAAAATTTAAGTGTGTACACCATATTTCATAAATTGCAATGCAGTTTGTGAAATGGGACGTCTGGGAAGCCGTCCCGAAACGTTGCCGTTATATAAACTCATCCATAAAAAGCAAACATATCCACACAACACGCACTATTACAAATTCGGAGCGTAGCGACCCTCGACTCCACACTCCAAATTCCAAACAAATATTATTAACCTAAAATTTCGAGTCCCTTTTCAAGTCTTTTCAGCGACTCATCTCTGCCCAGAATATCTAAAATCTCAATTGCGCCGCCGGGAGTAACCGTCTTGCCTGCCGCCGCAATTCGTACAGGCCACATAACGGTGCCGTTTTTAAGCTCCTTTTCAACAGCCATATTGATAAGGCAGTCGTGGATTGCGTCAGCCGTCCACTCGGGCAGAGCCTTCAATCTTTCGTAAGCCTCTTTAAGCACTACGGGAGCGTTCTCAAGATTTGTCTTGCTCTTCTTGTTCACAAAAAGCTCCTTGCCGTACTCGGGAAGCTCTGCAAAGAAGTCGAGCATTTCGGGAATCTGCGTAAGCTGAGTTGTGCGCTTCTGCAAAATCTCGGCAAATTTCAGATACGGCATTTCCCTGTCGCCGAACACCTTTTTATAATACGGCATCGCAACCTCGGTAAACTGCTCGGGAGTCATAGCCTTGATGTACTCGCCGTTAAACCACGACAGCTTGTCATAGTCGAATACGGACGGCGACTTGCTGATTCCGCTGATGTCAAATTCCTTTTCAAGCTCTGTAAGCGTGAAAATCTCCTGATTATCCTTCGGGCACCAGCCTAAAAGCGCAATGTAGTTTATGATGGCCTCGGGCAGATAACCCTCGTCAATCAGATCGTAAAAACCTGTTGCACCGTGACGTTTTGACAGCTTTGAAACATTGCCGTCCTCGTCCTTGCCCATAATGAGCGGAAGATGAATATATGTCGGAATTTCCCAGCCGAAAGCCTCGTAAAGAAGATTGTACTTCGGTGTGGAGCTTAAATACTCACAGCCACGTACAACGTGGGTAATTCCCATTGTATGGTCGTCAATTACGTTTGCAAAATTGTAGGTCGGGTAGCCGTCGGTTTTAATTAAAATCTGATCCTGCAATTCAGTATTGTCAACGGTAATCTCGCCGAAAACTGCGTCAACAAAGGTCGTACTGCCCTCAATCGGCATCTTCTGTCGGATAACATAAGGCACACCCTCTGCAAGCAGTCTGTCAATTTCCTCCTGCGGCAAATCACGGCAGTGGCGGTCATAACCTCCGCCGACGTTGTCGTTCTGTAGCTTTTCAAGTCGCTCCTTTGAGCAGAAACAGCGGTAAGCCTTGCCCTCTTTTATAAGCTGTTCTGCATACGGCAGGTACATTCCCTTTCTCTCCGACTGAACATACGGGCCGAAATCACCGCCGACGTCGGGACCTTCGTCGTGCTTAAGTCCTGCAAGCTTTAGTGTATTGTAAATGACATCAACCGCACCCTCAACAAGGCGTTCACGGTCGGTGTCCTCAATTCTCAAAACAAATTTTCCGTTCTGCGATTTTGCAACAAGATACTCATAAAGAGCCGTTCTCAGGTTGCCCACGTGCATAAATCCCGTAGGACTGGGAGCATATCTTGTGCGGACAGTTTTGTCTGACATTGCGTTCACTCTCCAAAATAAATAATTATACTTTTTTAGTATACCACACAATGCGTGGATTTTCAATTATTTTCCGCATAAATAAGGGCGCAAAAAAACGGAGCTTTTTTTGACTCCGTTTTTATAGTAATATTATTTACAGATTATCCTGCATCTCGAAATTCCGAATTCCGAATTAAATTATTTCACCTTTGTAAATGTAAAAGACGTATATTCTCCGCCGTAATTCAGCGACAAAGTGAGGTTGCCCTTTTCGTAATCAAGCTTATAATCCTCGCCGTTTATCTGAATATCAACGGACGTGCCGTTAAAGGTATACGAGCTTTCGTCATTTATTCCTGCAAGTGTAGCAGTGCACTTGCCGTCGTCCGTAAAGACAAAACCGAACTTTTCCTTTTCAATTCCAAGCTCGTCATATTTAATTGTTGAGCCGTTAAGTTTAGCCGTTGTGGGAACCCACTCGCCGACAATCTCTGAATTTTTATTTTCACCGCAACCGAAAAGCATAAACGCCAATGATAAAACGCATATTAATAAGGAAACCGCTTTTTTACCCATCACGTTGTACCTCACATATTTATTAACCATATTTTATCACTTTAAAGCAATTTCGTCAAATCGGAAATCTGAACTAATCTATGAACAAATAATGCACAAAAGCCAATGAATGTCTATTTTGGGGCATTTTTCAGCCGTACTTTTTATTATATCACTAATAAACGTAAAATCCATTTGCAAAATGCAAGAAAAAAGGTCAAAAAAATGCAAATATATGTTGAGGTTGAGCATATAGAAATTTACGGAAGAAATTTTTGCAATATTTAAAAAGAATAATTGCATTTTAGCTTGAAAAAATAATATACAAGTGTTATAATGCAGTTGTATCTTGAAAATGTGATACTATACATTATAAAAGATTAGATAAGGAGTAGATTTTATGTCAACAAAAGCTTATTATCCTTTGAACGAAATCGGCAAAGGCAAGCCCGGTTTCTCAAAAACAAGGTCAATCATTGAAGCTGCATTCTACGGCAACAATGTTGTACCCGTAAACACACTTAAGGAAGCATACAACCTTGCAAAGAATTCACCCGGTACAATCGTTACCGATATGCCTGTTTACAGAGGCGAGGAATTCGGTCTTGACAAGGACGCAAAGGTTCTTCTTTTCAACGACGGCGCAATCACAGGCAGATACGCTGCTGCACGCCGCATTGCAGGCGAGCCCGGCGTTGACTGCGAAGCACTCGACAAGGTAGCTATGGACGCTATCTACAGCGCTCGTTACAAGAAAATGTATCACGCAACCTGCTATGCAGGTCTTGACCCTGAATTTATGGTTAAGGTTCACCTTCTCATTCCCGAGGGTGAAGAAAACATTATGTACTCCTGGATGCTCAACTTCCAGTATATGTCAGACGAGTACGTTAAGATGTACAAGGACTCAAAGCCCGTAGGCGACGGCAAAGAACCCGACATCTACATCTTCTCGGATCCCCAGTGGACTCCCGTTGAGCACCCCGGCGTAAGCTTTGACTGCTTAAGCGACCCCGCAAAGAAAACACTCTGCTACTTCAACACAGAAACAAACTGCGCTTGTATCCTCGGTATGAGATACTTCGGCGAGCACAAGAAGGGCACACTTACAATGGTATGGGCAATTGCCAACCGTAACGGCTACGCTTCCTGCCACGGCGGTCAGAAGGAATATCTCCTTCCCGACGGCAAAAGATACGTTGCTTCCGTATACGGTCTTTCAGGCTCGGGTAAGTCAACTCTTACTCACGCAAAACACGGCGGCAAGTATGAAATCAAGGTTCTCCACGACGACGCATTTATCATCAACACAGATACCTGCGCATCAATCGCAATCGAGCCGACATACTTCGACAAGACAGCCGACTATCCCACAGGCTGTCCTGACAACAAGTACCTCCTTACAGCACAGAACTGCTCTGCTACTCTTGACGAGGACGGCAAGGTTCAGCTTGTAACAGAGGACATCAGAAACGGCAACGGCAGAGCTATCAAGTCAAAGCTTTGGTCACCCAACCGTGTTGACAAGATTGACGAGCCTGTAAACGCTATCTTCTGGATTATGAAGGATCCCACAATTCCTCCCGTTGTAAAGCTCAAGGGTGCATCTCTTGCTTCCGTAATGGGCGCAACACTCGCAACAAAGAGATCCTCTGCCGAAAGACTTGCTCCCGGCGTTGACCCCAACAAGCTCGTTGTTGTTCCCTACGCTAACCCGTTCAGAACTTATCCTCTTGCTAACGACTACTCAAAGTTCAAGAAGCTCGTTGAGGAAAAGAACGTTGACTGCTACATCGTAAACACAGGCGACTTTATGGGCAAAAAGGTTCAGCCTAAAGACACACTCGGTATCCTCGAAGCTATCGTAGAGGGCAAGGCTGAATTCAAGAAGTGGGGACCGTTCTCCGACATCGAAATTATGGATTGGGAAGGCTTTGTTCCCGATATGAACGATGCAGATTACGTTGCACAGCTTAAGGCTCGTATGAATGACCGTGTAAACGAAATCAAGGCATTCGCAACAGAAAAAGACGGCTACAACAAGCTTCCCGATGACGCTCTTGAAGCAATCCAGAAGGTTGTTGACGAATTAAACTAAGTCGAGTAACTCGACACATAAATCGAGTATAAAGGTCGGGTTTAACCGCAGAAACGGTTAAATCCGACCTTTTGTTTCAATATCAATGAACTCAACAATATCGTTAGGTGTACAGTCTAAAATAGAACATAACTTTTCCAACGTCAAAAGGGTAATATTTTTGCCTTTCTTCAATGCATCAAGAGTTTTATTGTCAACTCCTGATTTCAGCAATTTGTATTGAGACACCTGTTTTTCTTTCTTTGTTTTCCACAAAGGTTCATAGCTAATCATATTTTATCAATCCGATTTATAATATACTTATATTGTATCAATAAAAGATTTTTATAATATTGTGGATAATTTCACAATAACAAATAACACAAAAGCACTGCATATTCAGAAGTAAATCCGAATATGCGGTGCTGTTTATTTTTATATTATTATTCTACTGCAAATGTTTCATCACTCTCTGCCTGCACGAACGTACATTGAGCAGATTATGAACATAAAGCCTAAAAGAATATCAAGCGCAATATCAAAAACATCAATTACAAGAAACCGGTCGGAGTAGAACAGCTTGATAAACAGACACAAAAGTCCGCAAGCCGCAATCGGAACGGCAAGCTTGCCCGAAACAGTAAGCTTTTTCTGCTTTTCTTTTTCAGTTGTGCTCTTTGTAAATGCCGTCAAGCCGAACATTCCCGTAATGAATTTCAGAATCATTGAAATCATAATCACAAATGTCAGAACATAAACGTAAAGGTCAACGCCCTCATGCGACCACGACGGAATAATTACGTCGGCAAATTTGTAATAAAACAGCGAGCCCGAAAAAATAAGGCTGATAAGCATTACAAGCGACAATACTCGCAAATTGTTTTTCATAATATTGCACCTGCCTTTTGAGAATCTATCCGATAAGCTCTTTGATTTTTGCCTCGGCGGCTGCGGCGTCAGCCTTTCCTCTGCTGTTCTTCATAACAAATCCAACAAGCGCCTTAATTGCCTTTTCCTTGCCGTTTTTGTAGTCCTCAACAGCCTTTGTGTTGCTCTCAACAGCCTGCTTGCAAAGCTCAATCATTGCATTCTCGTCAAGTCCGCCCATATCGCTCTCGCTGATAAATTCAAGCGCACCCTTGCCGCTGTCAAGCATTTTTTCAAGCGTTGCTTTCGCAAGATTGTTGCGGATTTTACCGCTGTCAAGCAGCTTTACAAGCTCGTTCAACTGCTCGGGACTTACCGAAACATCAAATACTTCCTTGTCAGCCTCGGTTTCAACTCTGCTGAAAATCTGACCGATAATGAAGTTTGAAACAGTCTTAGGCGACTTAACGCCCTCACAAGCCTTGTCAAAATATTCGCTGATATTTCTGTATTTTGTAAGGAGCTGTGCGTCCTTTTCGGGTATCGAAAGCTCGTCAACATAACGCTTGCACTTCTCTGTCGGAAGCTCGGGAAGCGTTGATTTAATCTCTTCAACCTCCTCCTTTGTAACGTGAATTGTCACAAGGTCGGGGTCACGGAAATAACGGTAGTCGTGAGCGTCCTCCTTACTTCTCATTGAAGAAGTTGTGTTGGTCGCATCGTCATAGCGCAGAGTTTCCTGCACAACCTGACCGCCGCTTTCAATCAAGTCAACCTGACGTTCAAACTCGTATTCCATAGCCTTGCAGATGTTGTTGATTGAGTTCATATTCTTGATTTCGGTACGTGTGCCGAGCTTTTCACTGCCAACGGGGCGAACCGAAATATTTACGTCACAGCGCATTGAACCCTCCTGCATTTTGCAGTCGGAAATACCGATATATCTCATAACCTGCTGGAGCTTTTCAACGTACTCCCTCGCCTCGTCAATTGAGCGGATGTCAGGCTCGGAAACGATTTCAATAAGCGGAACGCCACCGCGGTTGTAGTCAACGTAGGTGTCGCCGTGCTGATGAATCAGCTTTCCTGCGTCCTCCTCGATGTGAATGTGGTGAAGTCTGATTTTCTTTCCGCTTGAAAGCTCCACATAGCCGCCGATTGTAAGCGGAGCATAGAGCTGACTTATCTGATAAGCCTTTGAAAGGTCGGGATAGCAGTAATTTTTTCTGTCCATCTTTGAGATTTCGGCAATCTCGCCGTGCGTGGCAAGACCAGCCATAATTCCGTAGCGTACAACCTGACGATTAAGCTTTGGCAACGTGCCGGGAAGTCCGATACAAACGGGACAGCAATGTGTGTTAGGCTCACCGCCGAACTGCGTTGTACAGCCGCAGAAAATCTTTGTCTTTGTAGCAAGCTCAATATGGGTTTCAAAACCCGCAACTAATTCGTATTTCACAGCTTAACACCCCACTTTGTATCCTTAAAGTTCTCTCCTGCCGCCTGCTGATATTTGTAAGCGGCGTTTAAAATTTCAGCCTCGCCAAAGCTCTTGCCGATAAGCTGCATACCAATCGGCATACCCTTTGCGTTGAATCCGCAGGGAACCGAAACGCCCGGCAAGCCAGCAATATTTACGGGAACGGTGCAAATATCGGTGAGATAAGTTTCAATAGGGTCGGAAACTGCACGTCCCATTTCAAAAGCAGTCATAGGAACAGTCGGAGCAAGGATAACGTCGCAATGAGTAAATGCGTCGTTGAAAGCCTTTACAATTGTTCCCCTTAAATTCTGCGCCTTTTTGTAGTAAGCGTCGTAGTAGCCTGCCGAAAGCACATAAGTTCCGAGCAGTATTCTGCGCTTAACCTCCTCGCCGAAGCCCTCGGAGCGTGTGCGGCAAATCATATCGTGAGTGCCATTGTAGTGCTCTGTCTTGTAGCCGTAGCGGATACCGTCGTATCTGCCGAGGTTTGAAGAAGCCTCTGCACAGGCGATGATATAGTAAACGGGAAGAGCAAACTTGAGTGCAGGCAAGTCAAAGTAAACAATCTCTGCACCGAGCGACTTGTAGACCTCAGCCGCATTCAGCACAGCCTCTTTTACATCGTCACGCACACCGTCAAGATATTCTCTTGCGATGCCGATTTTCATTCCCTTGATGTCGTTGTTGAGCGATGAATAGGTGTTGCCGTTATATCCCTTTGAGGTGGAGTCCTTATCATCATATTTTGAAATTGCGTCAAAGACGATTGAAGCGTCCTCAACGCTCTTTGTAATCGGTCCAATCTGGTCAAGCGAGCTTGCGTAAGCAACAAGTCCGTAACGGGAAACCGAGCCGTAAGTTGGCTTTAAGCCGACAATTCCGCAGAATGATGCAGGCTGACGGATTGAGCCGCCCGTATCGGAGCCAAGACCGTAAGCCGCAATATTTGCGCCGACTGCGCTTGCAACGCCGCCCGAGGAGCCGCCCGAAACGTGCTTTGTATTAAATGGGTTTGTCGCACCGCCGAAGTATGAGGTTTCACACGAAGAGCCCATTGCGAACTCGTCCATATTCGTCTTGCCGAGCATAACGGCGTTCTGCGACTGAAGAATATCCCAGACCGTTGCGTTGTAAATCGGCTTGTAGCCTGTCAGAATCTTTGAACAACAGGTAGTCTCAATACCCTTTGTTGAAAGGTTGTCCTTTAAGGTCATCGGAACGCCCTCAAGCAGTCCGATTTCCTCGCCCGATGCGATTTTCTTGTCAACCTTTTCGGCTGTCTTTAAAGCCTCGTCGCCCGTAACATTGACGTAAGCGTTAAGCTCACCGTTTGATTTTTCTATTTCTTCGAGATAGCTTTTTGTAAGCTCGGTGCAGGAGCACTGCTTTGAAGTCAGCATCTCGTGGATTTTTGCAATTGTACCCATATCTAAAACACCGCCTTACTCTCTGTTTCTAACAAGGAAATGATTTTCTGCCTGTTCGGGAGCATTTTTCAGAATTTCCTCGCTGCTGAACGACTCAACAACCTCGTCCTCACGAAACACGTTTGACAGATTGTTGATATTGTCAAAAGCCTCCTCACTTACGGGGGCTTTGTTGATTTCGTCGGCAAAATCTATAATTTCCTGCATTGACTGCGTCAGGCTGTCAAGCTCCTCTTCGGGAACAAAAAGCTTTGAAAGCAACGCAATGTTTTCAACGTCTTCTCTTGTTACCATAAAAACCATCCTTTGTAAAGCTATGAAATGTAGGGAACAACCCCTGTGTTATAACACTAAAAATTATCAATTTTGTTATGAAAACAACCACACTCAAATGTAGGGAACG
>DKWR01000038.1:48232-86000 GCA_002491825.1 Ruminococcaceae bacterium UBA7147 | reverse complement strand
ATTAATTTTAATATTGTCCATCAAAACAGTCCCTTATAATAATATATATAAATTATATCATTTTTTTTAAAAAAATCAATTAGTTTTCATAAATAATTATATAAAATATAGCAATCAATACAATGATTAGTATTTAATGGCATACTATAAGTAGAGTTGCCCTTGAAATATTATCTTCCAAGAGCAACCATTGTTTTAGTAATCATACTATTCCTTTATTTACCTATTTTTAATGTAGCTATTATTAAATCAATTATAGCTTTAATCTTTTGTGCTTTACCTCTCGCTACAACAGTTCCGATTATGCTACTAACTAATACGAGCAAAGAGATTAAAAGTCCAATTGCGTTTTTTAATAAATCGCTAATTTTACCTGATGGAATTTCATCCGTGGTTGACATTGTAAGACTTTGTTTGAAAGTCATGTTGTTATTACTATAATTATTAATCGTCTGTGTATTGCTACCTTGTTGAAATATATCATCTCCAGAACTGATGACCAGTACGCACCCAGAGAACAAAAGCAAAAAGATAACTGTGATTAAAACAAGGGCAATAAAACGAAATACATTCTTCATTTTAAATAACTCCTTTATTAAAAAATTTATACTAGAATTATCTTTTGAAATATACTTTTGCCTTTATTAAATTTTATTACTTTATATCTTATGTAAAACTAATTAAACCACTGGACTCACTCCTATCTATTATTTCAGTGATAATAAGTTGTTCATATAAAATTGCTCCTTTTCTCAAATATTCTGTTTGCTCATTATCTAATTAAGACTATACACTATAATTTTGATTTTGTCAATACTTTTTTATATAGTTTGTATAATTTGTTTTGTGATTCTTCTGTGTTTTATCTGTGACTAAGTAGTAACGAAATATATAATATTATAAGAAATATGTTTTTAGTTCTTATTTTTTCAGTTTTCATTATTTTCTTTTCAAGTTAAAAAATGATTATATCAGAGGTTTCTCCTACTCTTAGATACAATTACTTGGAATAAAATAGTAGGCAGTGTTTTTTAGGGAACCAAATACTTACAACGGGTTCCCTATTTTTTTGCGTTTAGGAGTATATATGTCTCCTGTAAGAGTCAGAATAAAAAATAGGGCTACAAGACCTAAGTCTCATAGCCCTTGTTATAGCATTAATCCTAAGATGTGTTAAAACTCATTTTGAGTTAGCCATCTAATTTTATGTCTACTAAAGCCCTATTTATTTCTTTGTTTTTTAAATCATTAATAATATGGATATAAACTTTATGTGTAACGGATAAAGAAGAATGTCCTAATACCTCACTTATATATCTGTCATTTACACCTTGCGCAAACAATAGCGAGGCAAATGTATGTCGTAAAGAATGTAAGGAATAATCTCCTTTAATATTTGCTTGCTTAAGCATACCTTCAAACATTCTACTTAATACACGATAGCTCGTAATATTACCTTTTGAGTTGGCGTAAACATATTTATATTTGCCATTGTATGCTTTGATATTTTTTATCGTCTGTAAAGCATTGTCTCCAATAGGGATTTTTCTATTGCTTTTTGTTGTCTTTGGCGTTTCTTGTATAATTGTAAGGTTTTTGAATGGCTTATTTGTTGCAGGATTTATTCTTGTCTCATCGTCGTTTTTTATGGTGACGAGATTTTTTGTTATTGCAATAAATCTATTGTCAAAATCAATATCATCCCAAGTTAAAGCAAGTGCTTCGCCCACCCTCATACCAGTTTGTAGTAAAAGTATGATTAAGTCACCCCTTGGGTATATTGGTGTTCCACAAGGATATTTTTCATAAGCTCTTGACATTAATCTTTTGACCTCTTCTTTGCTCATAGCTTTTGCTGAATCAATACTGTCGCTATGTTTCAGAGTTTTTGGAAGTTGAACACCGATGGTAGGATTGAAGGATACTTGTCTTTGTTCTACGGCAAGTTTATAGCGTTGGTTTATTGTATTGTAAACCTTTTGAATTTGTGAATATGAATAATTATCAGAAATCATATTATTAATTAGGTTTTGAACATCCGTGGGTGTTACTTGATCGACTTTCATTCCACCTAAATAAGGTATGATAAATCTTTCGACACATCGTTTTTTAGCGTCATAGCTTTTGGGCTTGAGCGTTGGCTTCATGGTGTTTTCCAGCCACGTAGTAAACCACTTTTTAACTGAAATGTCATCTGTAACAATACCACGATTATCGTTGTATTCCTTTACCTTTATTTTTAATTTTCGCTTTGCTTCAGCTTCGCTCTTACCGTAGGCATACAAACATTTGGGTTTACCTTCTTCGTTATGTCCCACCATAATTTTGCCCATCCATCTATCATCAGAACGCTTTACAAAAGTGCCCGAACCGTTGTCTCGTCTTGTTGTTGATTTTTTGTCTGACATAATGTAATCACTCCAAAATAAAAGTTTATGTAAAACATTTTGACAATAAATTTGAACGCAAAATGAAGTATCTTGTCGTAACTAAAATTATATATCAAAAACTCATTTATTTCAACTACTATCTGACAACAATTTGACAACAGTTTAGTTGGTACCACTTGGTATTAGTTGGTATAATAAATTATATATGGAACCGTTAAAAAAATAAAAATAAAAAAATAAACCCCCAAATAACCGCATAAACAGTGGCTTTTGAGGGTTTATTCGTTATAGATTGTTGGCGCGCCAAAAGGGACTCGAACCCCTGACCTACTGCTTAGAAGGCAGTTGCTCTATCCAGCTGAGCTATTGGCGCAGTTATGAACAGCTATAGCTGTTTTCGTCAGCCTTTATATTATATCTATTAAGGTGGATTTTGTCAATACCTTTTTAAAGATTTTTTTTAAAATGTCGATATTGCGTAAAATATAATTATTTTTGCAAATATCTGCAAAAATTATTCTTTACCGTATTTCTGCGCTAACGCAAGGTTTCGATATTCCTGCTCAAATGTCACTTCTCTGATTAGCTTTATAAAATCGGGCAACTTGTACTGCTGATTTTCCGAAAGCAGTTCAATCTCAATTGTCGCCTTATCATTCCAGAACGGATATACGTCAAGCTCATAATAGGTGTTGTTCCATATAATGCAGTATCTATCCTTTGAAATTATGCCCGTAATATACTCTTTTTTGCTCATATAACTGTTATATTCTTTTTCGGAAATATAATTTTCAATTTCAATGCGTTTTATGTCACTGATTTTGATTTTGACGGTTTTAATATATACGGCGTTTTTCCCCTCGCCACGTTTTCTTATTCTGAAATATCCCTCGTCGGGTGTTGTAAGATACGCCTGTGTTATAGGAATTTTACGGCAGGTTTTTATGTTATTCAGAAATTTCAAGTCGGGATATTCAATAAGGAATTTTCTTTCTATTTCAAAATGTTTAGGGATTCCGAGAAAAGATAAAATTTCGGTCATAAGGCGTTCAAGCTTTTTCTCAAATGAAGTTGAGTTGTCTATAACACGCAGATG
The DNA here is from genome assembly GCA_002491825.1 of Ruminococcaceae bacterium UBA7147. Lineage (GTDB taxonomy): Bacteria > Bacillota > Clostridia > Oscillospirales > Acutalibacteraceae > Ruminococcoides. The sequence goes on along the minus strand of DKWR01000038.1, from coordinate 82,514 downwards.
TGGTGTGCCTGTCCATACAGACAGTATCTCTTCATCAAGCTTTTTAGCCTGCTCTATGCTTTCACTCCGAGCCTTGTTGTTTGTCAGATTATAATAGCTTTCTGCACCGTCTGCAGCTGTTACAAGGTGAAAAACAGCGTCGTATGAATTGCGGATAATATCCTCGTTTGCACCGTTTTGCGAAGAATAACGGTCAAATTCCTCTTGAGTTACAAATGCTTTATTATCAAGCAAGCCTCTGTCAAATAGCATCACTACTCTATCACAGTGCATCTTTTTGGCAAGCTCTGTCTTTTCGTTTTCTTCAGCTAGTTCAAGCTCAAACAACAGCTTATGAAATTCATACCTTCCCATATTCTGCGGAGTCTTTCCGCTTAAAATAAGCTTTGTTGCACGCTCTTCAATTGTAATTACCTCTATCCCCTGCTCCTTTATCTTTTCCGATACATATGAAAGCGCAGTAGTTTTTCCCGAGCAAGGTCCTCCCGTGAGGACAATTTTAATTACTTCTGCCATAGCTTACCTCTTATATTTAATTCCTTACAAATATTATTAAATCTTTAATACTCATTATAACTTTTCGAAATGTAATTTTAATTCTTCATTGCAATTATTTCTACTCTTTGCTGCAATATATGATGCAATTTTCAATTTTAGCCTGAAATATAGCCGTTCAGCGTTGACAAAACACACATTAAAGTGCTAAAATAATCCTGCACCTTTTAAGGGTTTTGTATATATTTCGAAAGGAAGTAATGTAAATGGAAAAGCAAAACATTGACTGGTCAAATCTCGGCTTTGGCTATATGCCGACAGGCGAAAGATTTGTATCAAACTACAAGGACGGCAAGTGGGATAACGGTGTTATGACCGAGGACCCTACCGTCACAATGAGTGAGTGTGCAGGTGTTTTGCAGTATGCCCAGACTTGTTTTGAGGGTATGAAAGCTTACACAACCTGCGACGGCAGAATTGTTGTGTTCCGTCCCGACCTCAACGCCCAGAGAATGGAAGACAGCTGCAAGCGTCTTGAGATGCCTGTGTTCCCGAAAGAAGATTTTGTTGAGGCTGTATGCAAGGTTGTCAAGGCAAATTCCGATTTTGTACCTCCTTACGGCACAGGTGCTACTCTTTATATTCGCCCCTATATGTTCGGTTCGGGTCCCGTTATCGGCGTTAAACCGTCGGACGAATATCAGTTCAGAATTTTCGCAACTCCCGTTGGTCCTTACTTCAAGGGCGGTGCAAAGCCTATAACAATTAAAGTTTCCGACTTTGACAGAGCTGCTCCGCACGGTACAGGTCATATCAAGGCAGGTCTTAACTATGCAATGAGCCTTCACGCAATTGTTACTGCTCACGCAGAGGGCTTTGACGAGAATATGTACCTTGACGCCGCAACTCGCACTAAGGTTGAGGAAACAGGCGGTGCTAACTTCCTGTTCGTTACAAAGGACAACAAGATTATCACTCCGAAGTCTGACAGTATTCTCCCCTCTATCACACGCCGTTCGCTTATGTACGTTGCAGAGCATTATCTTGGTCTTGAGGTTGAGCAGAGAGAGGTTTACTTTGACGAGGTTAAGGACTTTGCAGAATGCGGTCTTTGCGGTACTGCGGCAGTTATTTCACCTGTCGGCAAGATTTATGACCACGGCAAGGAAATCTGTTTCCCGAGCGGTATGGAGGAAATGGGTCCCACAACCAAAAAGCTTTATGAAACACTTACAGGCATTCAGATGGGCAAAATTGAAGCTCCCGAAGGCTGGATTAAAGAAATTAAATAAGAATTTTTACATAGAACAACCGTATGTCTTTCGGCATACGGTTGTTTTATTTTAATGCTAAATTGAAATAAAAAACCGCCCCGTAAAGGAGCGGTAAATTTTAAATTAGTCAGCTGAATAAGGAAGTAATGCAAGGTGACGTGCACGCTTGATTGCTACTGTAAGCTCACGCTGATGCTTTGCACATGTGCCTGTTACACGGCGGGGAAGAATCTTTCCTCTCTCTGACATATAACGGCGAAGACGTGCGATATCTTTGTAGTCGATATGTTCAACCTTATCAACGCAGAAGCCGCAAACCTTCTTGCGAGCCTTTCTGCCACGGTTCATAGGTCTGTCTGCCATAGTGAAGTTCTCCTTTCAATGAGAATTATTTAAACTAAAGTTGTAATTAAAACGGTAAGTCGTCATCAAGGGGCATATCCTGAAAATCAGCATTTGCACCGCTCTGATAAGAAGCAGGCTGCTGTGCAGGCGCTTCCTGCTGATATGACTGGTTGCCGTAGGACTGATTTCCATAGCTCTGGTTTGTTCCGTACGACTGGTTGTATCCGCCTGAATTGTCACGGCGTTCGCCTGTGAATGATACATTATCAGCGACAACTTCGACAACATAACGGTTAGTACCGTCCTTCGCCTGATAGGTGCGGCTTTGCAACTGACCGTCAATTGCAATCATTGAACCCTTGCCGAAATAACGGCAAACAAATTCAGCCTGATTTCTCCAACATACAATATCAAAGAAATCTGCCTTGCGTTCCTCACCCTGCTTGACATAATTTCTGTCAACTGCAATTCTGAAGCTGGTAACGCTGACACCCGACGGTGTTGTCTTTAATTCAGGAGCAGAAACGAGTCTGCCCATCAAAATAACTCTGTTTAACATTTTGTGTTCCTTTCGTAATTCGGGACAAGCCCTACAATGTGATTATTCGTCTTCCTTTTTGATGATGAGTGAACGCATTACGCCGTCTGTGATTTTGTAGATACGGTCAAGCTCTGCTGGGAACTCGGCTGTGCTTTCAAAATCGAAAAGTACGTAATAACCTTCACTTTCCTTGTTGATGAGGTAAGCAAGCTTTCTCTTGCCCCATTCGTCAACATTCTTTAAAGTGGCATGCTTTTCAATGAGAGCCTTGAACTTTTCAACGATAGCCTGAATGCCTTCTTCGCCCTTTTTCATTGAAATAATCATTACGGTTTCGTAATTTGCTGTAACTGCCATTCTATTGCACCTCCTTCTGGACATTATGGCGGCTTTTGCCGCAAGGATTTGTTGCACAAAGCAACAGTTTTATTATACCATAAAATGCAGGCTTGTCAACAATTTTTTCTTTTATGCTAAAAATTTTCCTGCGAAATATATTCGAAAAACTTATTTTTAAATTCTTTGTATTTTCTCTGCGATATTTTTACATTAACCGTTTCGTTATTATTCTTTTTCAGAACAATATTATCCTTTTCAAGCCTATCTATGTTTTGAAGGCTGACTATGTAGCTGTAGTGCGGCTGTGCAAAACAGTTATCAGGTAAAATTTCTTTCCACTGAGCAAGAGATCTATCACTGATTATTTCTTCACTTTTGGTAATCACAAGCGTTTTTCTCTTATGTATAGTAATGTAGAGAATATCACGCATATAGATATGCTGTGCCGTTGAGCCGTCGGTAAGCAACACTCTTGTGTTTTCGTTGTAAAACCTGATTGCGGAGTCAAGGCCGCTGAAAATTCTTTCTCTGTCAAGCGGTTTCGGAAGAAATCTGAACACTCGCAAATCCATTGCGCTGTCAAGATAGCCCTGATGTGAGGTTATGATGAAAATTATTGTATTGGAATTTATTTCTAAAAGGTGCTTTGCGAGTTCGAGTCCGCTGTGTTTTGGCATTTCAACGTCGAGAAATGCCATATCAAAAAACGATTTATCGTCAAGAACTTTTGCACTGTCGGTTTCAGCAACTATTTCAGCGCTTATATCACGCTCGCTGAAATATTCTGAAACGATTTTTTTGACTGATTCAATCGCAAAGATTTCATCATCACAAATTAAAACACGCAATAATAACACCCTTAAAACACACAAAATAATCTAAATACTTTTTCTGACCGTGCCGATAAACTCGGCAACCTTTTCCCTGCTTTTGCCCGTCTTTGTTTCGTTTTCAACTCCCGAGCTTACGTCAACTATGTCGGGATTTATAATTTTAATCGCATTTGAAACATTACTGCAATCAAGTCCGCCTGCAAGTAAAAAAAGCTTGTTATCGTGAGGAATATTTTTAAGAATATCCCAGTCAAACGTCTTTCCGCTTCCCGGTGAAGCGGCGTCAAAAACATAACCGCAGACCTTTTTATTTTCGTCATAAGCTTTAACTTTGTCAATATCGTAGACATTGAACGCCTTAAAAACAGGAATCGGTGAATTGTCAATAACGGAGCTTTCAACCTCGCCGTGCATCTGAATAAAATCAAAGCCGCATTTACCGATTTCACTGACCTGTTCTGCTGTCGGGCAAACGGTAACGGCAACGGTTTTTATTCTTTTGTCGAGTAAAGGCAATAAGCTGTAAGCAGTCTGTACGGAAATATTGCGTCTGCTCTTTGGGAAGAACATCACAAAGCCTGCGTATTCGGGCAGAAATTCATTAAGAATTTCAACGTCCTCTCGACAGGTTATTCCGCAGATTTTAATTTTAGTCATATTATCACCACAAATTGACATTAACAGAATAATTATAACATAATATTTTGCTCTGTTCAAGGTAACAGCTCAATATATTATCAATTTTACAAAATCAAAATATTTCTGCTATATAAATTTATTTAGTTCTACGTTATATTCATAGCCGATTGAGGAAAGCTTTGATTTTATTTCGTTTTCATCAACGGAGAGCGACTTTGAAAGCTCGTCCAGTGAAGGGTAATTATCACGAAGCTGTGTGTTTATGTAGGATAAAAGTATTGCAGGGTCGGTTGGGATTGGCATAGTTTTACATCCTTTCAAAATTTACATACAATTAGTATAGTGCGTAATGTGAGAAAAGTCAAAATATTTTGCAGTTGTACGAAAAAGAAAATATGGTATAATATGATAAACGGAGGTATGTATTATGATAATTTTAGCTTCAGCTTCTCCACGCAGACAAGAGCTTTTGTCGCTAATCTGCGAGGATTTTTCGGTTGAGCCTGCCGACATTGACGAAACAATTGAAAAGGAAATTGAGCTTGAAAAAAAGCCTGAATATCTCGCCGTTAAAAAGGCAAAGCATATTCAGGGCAACAATCATTATGATGATATTGTAATCGGCTGTGATACAGGCGTGTTTCTTGACGGAATTATGCTCGGCAAGCCGAGTTCGGAAGATGATGCATACAAAATGTTGCGAAGTCTGTCGGGCAGAAAGCACAAAGTTATTACGGGTTGTGCATTACTGTACAAGGATAAGTGCATTTCATTTTCGCAGACGACCGAGGTTGAGTTTTTTGAGCTTACAGATAAAGAAATTAAAGATTATATTGCAACGGGTGAGCCTATGGACAAGGCTGGCGCATACGGCATTCAGGGAAAAGGCACTGCGCTTGTCAAGGGAATTGTCGGTGATTTTTATAATGTTGTCGGTTTGCCTGTAGCTATGCTGAATAAAAAGCTGAAAGAGATTATTTAGGAGTAAAAAACAGACTGCATACAGATAATCTGTATGCAGTCCGTTGATTTTTGAAAATTACGTCAATTATACCTGCTGGCAAACAGCGTTGATTGACTCGGGAATATCATCTTCTGATGCAGAGATGAGAAGAACGATATTTGTTGAAGAAGTTTCGGAAAGCTCCTGAAGCTTCTTTGTGAAAGCTTCGAGTCCTTCAAGTGCTTCGGGGCAAATCTTGAATGTTGAGTCAACGAGAATATCTGTAACGTCGTAGTTACCTGCACAGATACCGCTGATAAAGCCGTAAAGCATATCGTAACCCTCAACAAGATACTGCTCTGTGTCGATAAGTCTTGCCTTGTGAGTTACATCGTAAGTAAGCTTTGAACCCTTTTCAATTACAACTACGTTGCCCGAAGATGCGGCAACAGCCTCGTTTGCAAGGGCGATAAGCTTCTTTGTTTTTCCTGTTCCTTTTTTTCCGATAAGTAAAGTAACCATAATAAAATCCTCCGGTGTATTATACTTTAAAAAGAAATTATTTGAGTCTTGCTTCAAGAGCAGCCTTCTGGTCTTCATATCCGGGCTTGCCGAGCAGAGCAAACATATTCTTCTTGTAGCTTTCAACGCCGGGCTGATTGAACGGATTTACTCCGAGCATATATCCCGAAATAGCGCAAGCCTTTTCAAAGAAGTAAATAAGATAACCAAGCTCTGTTTCGTTCATCTCGGGTACATTGAGAACAATGTTGGGAACTCCGCCGTCGTTGTGAGCGAGCACGGTACCCTCAAATGCCTTCTGATTGACAAATCCCATTGTCTTGCCCGAAAGGAAGTTAAGACCGTCAACATTTGTCGGCTCTGTACCAAGAGTAACTTCTTTTTTACATTTATCAAAGAGGACAACAGTTTCAAACATTGTACGTCTGCCGTCCTGAATGTACTGACCGAGTGAGTGAAGGTCGGTTGAGAAGATAACGCTTGCAGGGAAAATGCCCTTGTTATCCTTGCCCTCGCTCTCTGCAAAGAGCTGCTTGAACCACTCGGACATCATTGTGTAGGCAGGCTCGTAGGAAACCATAACCTCCATTACCTTGCCCTTGCGGTAAAGAATGTTGCGGATTGCAGCATACTTGTAGCAGTCGTTTGTCATTAAATCGTCGTTGTCAAGCTCTTTCTGTGCTGTAGCCGCACCCTGCATAAGAGCGTCAATATCTGCACCAGAAACAGCAATCGGCAAAAGACCTACGGCTGTAAGAACAGAGAAACGTCCGCCAACGTCATCGGGTACTACAAATGTTTCGTAGCCCTCTTCGTCTGCAAGAGCCTTGAGTGTGCCCTTTGCCTTGTCGGTTGTGCAGTAGATACGCTCTCTTGCGCCGTCCTTGCCGTACTTTTTCTCGAGCATCTCACGGAATACTCTGAATGCGATTGCAGGCTCTGTTGTTGTGCCTGACTTTGAAATCATATTAACAGAAACGTCCTTGCCCTCGCAAAGCTCCATAATCTCTGCAAGTGCAGAAGAGCTGATGGAATTACCGGTAAAGAATATCTGCGGTGTATCCTTGCAGGTAAGGTTATAGTTCTGAGAATTTAAAAACTCAATTGCGGCACGAGCGCCGAGGTATGAACCGCCGATACCGATTACGATGAAAACGTCGGTGTCCTTTTTAATCTTTTCAGCGGCAGCCTTGATTCTTGCAAACTCTTCCTTGTCGTAGTCTGTGGGAAGATTGAGCCAGCCGAGAAAATCATTGCCGAGTCCCGAACCCTCGTGGAGAGTTTTGTGAGCAGCCTTTACTTCAGCTGCAACGCCTTCATACTCGTGTTCATTGATAAATCCTCTTAAATACTTGTCTGTTAGTTTAGTTGCCATTTATAATTCCTCCAAATTTCTTATTCGGAATAATAAAATATGTATTCTCCGATATAAGTACCTTTGTTGTTTTATTATACTATAATACAAGTATTTTTGCAAGGTCAATTTGTCAATTTTTATAATGAAATTAGAGAATTAAAAAGAACGCCGAATACCGAACCGAAAGATACTTCCTCTACAGAGTCTGCGGCAGTAATATCGCACGTCTTTACCGTCTTACCGTCAATGCTGTAGGTCAGTGTTCCGAGCTTCTGATTTTCCTTTATCGGAGCTGTTACGCTTTCGGACAAATCAATTGACGTTTTGATTTCAACATTATTGCCCTTATCTACAACGACCTTTGAAGAAGAATCACAATTAAGCTTGACGGTTTTCTCCATTCCACCGTCAACCTTTAATTCAAGCGGCATATCATCGGGCAGTTTCAATTCTTTAACCGAAATATTAGCAAAACCGTAATCAAGCAGAGCCGCCGCATCTGAAAATCTCTCCTTACCTGTTTTACTTCCGAGAACTACAGCGACAAGCGACACATCTCCCCTTTTTGCCGAGGCAGACATACAACATCCGGCGTCGTTTGTTGTGCCTGTTTTCAGTCCCGTTATGCCGTTGTAGGTTTTTAAAAGTTTGTTTGTGTTTACAATCTGGGTTTTTCCGTCCCTTAAATTATCAAGCCAGATTGACGTGTAATCAAAAATCTTTTCATGCTTCATAAGCTCCCGTGACATAATTGCAACATCATATGCAGAGGTTACGTGTCCGTCCTCGTCAAGTCCGTTGCAATTCTTGAACACGGTATCATTCATTTTAAGCTCTTTTGCACGTTTATTCATATTCTCGACAAACGCATCCTCACTGCCGCTTATGTGCTCTGCAAGTGCAACAGCCGCATCATTTGCCGACGCTACGACGGTTGCCTTTATCATATCGTCGGCGCTCATTGTTTCTCCCGGTTCAAGCCAGATGTCACTTCCGCCCATTGAAGAAGCGTGTTCGGAGGCAGTTATTGTATCATCAAGCGATAGCTTTCCGCTGTCTATCGCTTCGAAAACGAGCAGTAAGGTCATAACCTTTGTGACAGATGCACAAGGGCGCTGATCGTGTGAATTTTTCTCAAAAAGAATTTTACCTGTTGACGTTTCCATAAGTACAGCCGACGGTGCTGTTATGCTGTCGGCGGAAACTGCATTTACTTTTACGGGAAACACCACAGTAAGCATAAGCGCAAAGCAAAGCGTAGTTGAGATAATTACCTTCTTAAACATAAAAAACACCTCGTTCAATAATATGAACAAGGTGTTCTTTGTATGAATTATCCGATTACTTAAGGAAAGGAAGGCTGCGAACAATAGGAGCCTCAACAGACTTGTTGAAACAGGTCTGGAAGAAGCAGATAATTGAAACAACCTCAAGGATACCAATGCAGACAAATCCTGCAATAGGAACTATGCAAGTCCAGCAAAGTATTCCGGAAATTATTCCTACGAGCACAGTTGTAATTGAGATTTTAAGAGCCTGCTTGATGTGAAATGAAAGATATGCTGAATTTACAGAGCTTCTTGCAAGAAGAGCAACAACAACGCCTACGATTCCCATTATGTAGCAAAGGATAGCAAAAATCTTGTTATCATGTACGTCCTGCGGGTCAAATTCAGCAGTGTGATCATAGACATTTACAACAGGAGCTACAGGCTGAGTATAGGTCTGCTGTGTATTCTGATAAGCATTCTGCTGTGGCTGGGGATTTGCATTCTGGAACGAAGTACCGCAGTTTGTGCAGAACATAGCGTCATCAGAAAGCTGTGTGTTACATTTTGGACAAGTTTTCATTTTTTATAAACCTCCGATAAAATAATTGTATGCCAGTAATAATTATATTACTTTACATATTAAATAATGACTGTTCCAATAAGTCTTTGTTTTAGTCAATCAGACATACTGCGTGGGCGGAAATACCCTCAAGTCTGCCTGTAAAGCCGAGCTTCTCTTCTGTTGTAGCCTTTACGCTGACAGAAGAAATGTCTATATTGCAAGCCGAAGCAATATTCTCTCTCATTGAATAGATATAATCCTTAAGCTTTGGTTTTTGCGCAATCAGGGTTGAGTCGATATTGACGATTTTATAGCCGTTATCGCTTAAAACTCTGCACACCTCTTTTAACAGGAGTATGCTGTCTGCTCCCTTAAAAGCATCGTCAGTATCGGGAAAAAGCTTTCCTATATCGCCGAGAGCTGCCGCTCCGAGCAGAGAATCCATAATTGCGTGAACAAGAACATCTGCATCGGAATGACCGAGCAAGCCAAGTTCAAACGGAATTACAACTCCGCCGAGGATAAGCTTTCTGTTTTCTGTTAATTTGTGAACGTCATATCCGTGACCTATTCGCATAGCTTTCACCTTTTAATCAGATTGTTTAGGCGGACACGGCATGCCGTGTCCCTACAAAATAAAAAATAAAGTCTGAATAACTTATTAACCGAGTTCTGCCCTTGATTTTAAGATACTTTCGGCTATTACAATGTCAATCGGGGTGGTGAGTTTGATATTCTCAACACTGCCCTTTACAACCTCAACTTCACCGCCCATATTCTCAATGAGCGAACAGTCGTCTGTAAAGTTTATCGCATTGTCGCCTGCATTTTCAAGTGCAAATCTATACAATTCACATTCAAAAACCTGCGGCGTCTGAACGGCACGGAGCTGTGAACGCAAGGGAGTGCTTTCGATTTTGTTGAAGCCGTCAACGATTTTAATTGTGTCGGTGACTGATGTTCCGAGAGTTGCCGCACCTGTTTCAAATGCCGCCTCGACTACACGCTGAATTTCTTCAACGGTAATAAGCGGTCGTGCACCGTCGTGAATTGCATAGTATTTTGCCTTTTCACTTGCCGCCTCAACGCCGTTGCGAACGCTCTCTGCACGTGACGCACCGCCGAGCACAAGATTACTCACCTTTGAAAAGCCGTTTTCATCAACTATAGTCTGTATTCTCGGTTTGTCCTGTTCACGGCAGACAACAATAATTTCCTTTATCAGATAGCAATTCTGGAAAGCCTTAAGAGTGTATTCAATTGCAGGGCGTGACAAAAGCGGAATGAACTGCTTGCTGTCGGCAATGCCCATTCTTACCGAGCCGCCTGCCGCTACAATTATAGCCGATACGTAAGCTGACATAATGTACCCTCCGTTAATTAATCAACTTAAACTTTATCAAAAGCCTGCTTTAAGTCGTCGATTAAGTCATCGACATTTTCAAGACCGACTGAAAGACGGATAAGGTCGGGTGCAACGCCTGCTTCAAGGAGCTGTTCCTCGGTCATCTGACGGTGAGTGTGACTTGCAGGGTGAAGCAGACAGGTTTTTGCGTCTGCTACGTGAGTTGCAATTGCGGCAAGCTTTAAGCTATCCATAAATCTGATTGACTGTTCTCTGCCGCCCTTTAAGCCAAAAGCGAGAACGCCGCATGAGCCGTTGGGAAGATACTTCTGTGCAAGGTCGTAATACTTATCACCCTCGAGGTTGGGGTAATCCACCCAGGCAACCTTGTCGTTTGATTTGAGGAATTTTGCAATTGCGAGAGCGTTTTCGCAGTGGCGCTGCATTCTTACGTGGAGCGACTCAAGTCCGTTCATAAGGTAAAAAGCATTCTGCGGTGACTGGATTGAGCCGAGGTCACGCATAAGCTGTGAGGTTGCTTTTGTAATGTAGCCAAGTTTACCGAACTTTTCGGCATAAACAATGCCGTGATACGAGTCGTCGGGAGTTGTAAGTCCCGGATATTTGTCAGCGTGTGCAAGCCAGTCGAAGTTGCCGCTGTCAACAATTGCGCCGCCGACTCCGACTGCGTGACCGTCCATATATTTTGTAGTGGAGTGAGTAACAATATCTGCTCCCCACTTTATCGGCTGACAGTTAATCGGAGTTGCAAAGGTGTTGTCAACAATAAGCGGAACACCGTGAGAATGTGCAAGACGAGCGAACTTTTCAATGTCGAGTACCGATACAGTCGGATTTGTAATTGTTTCGCCGAAAACGGCTCTTGTGTTGGGCTTGAAAGCCTTTGCAAGCTCTTCTTCGGGAAGATTCTGGTCAACGAATGTGCACTCGATTCCCATCTTCTTCATTGTAACGCCGAGCAGATTGAATGTGCCGCCGTAAATTGATGAGGAGGCTACAATGTGACTGCCTGCTTCGCAGATATTGAACAGCGCAAAGAAGTTAGCCGCCTGTCCGCTTGATGTGAGCATTCCTGCAACGCCGCCCTCTAAATCTGCAATTTTTGCGGCTACAGCGTCATTTGTGGGATTCTGAAGTCTTGTGTAAAAATATCCGTTTGCTTCAAGGTCAAAAAGTTTACCCATTTCATCGCTGGTGTCATATTTGAATGTTGTGCTCTGATAAACAGGAATCTGTCTTGGCTCTCCGTTTTTTGGTTCATAGCCTGAATGAAGGCATTTTGTTTCGATTTTCATAATATTTTATCTCCATTATCGTAAAATTTTGAGTGGTAAAGTTTCATTAGATTATGAGAAAAGACCTTTAATAAAACCTGTTATAAAGTCGGTTCCGTATATAACAAATGCAAAAATCATTATCAGAAAAATTGCAGATACTATTCGTACTAACATACGCTTTTTGGAATCCATTTGTTCAAACTCTTCCATTTCGGCGTTATACTCGGAATTGTCGACAGTATCATCAACAATTTCTTCATTACCGTCCTTTATTGCACCGATTCCGATTAAAACGTCGTAAGCCTTTTCATAAGCGGCATAGGGCACCATAATATCCTGATATGATGAGTCGTATCCCGTTACAGCCTTTGCAGAGGTTGTATACTTCTGTGGAATACTGTCGCAGGGGATTTTACTGTCCTCAAGAGCAGTTTTTATACGCTGAAGCTCAAATCCGCCTGCGGACATTATGTATACAGGTGTGTTTTCATCGGTAATTTCATAAAGAGGCTTTTTGCAGGCAGTGCATAATTCCTCGCTGTCATTGTGCAGGTGTTTGCATTTTTTACAATATTTCATATTAAAGCCTTTCAATAAACAAATTTATACAATAATATATTATCATAAAATCTTCACCGTATCAATACCCGATGATGATTTTTTACTTATTATTATACTAAAATGCTCCCCCGAAAATCGGAGGAGCTTAATTGTTAAAATGTTAAACGGGGTGAACCATATTTTCTTTGTCGAGCTTGTCGCCGTTGATGCCTGCCTTGGCATTTCTTCTCTTTTCGAAGAAGTCAAGGGCAACCTTCGGGAACTGTGCGTATGAAAGAACGTCCTCGGGCTGTTCCATCCACTCGGAGATTTCGCTTCTGAGCTTATCAAGCTCCGGCTCGAGCAAATCGGCAGGGCGGCAGTTGATAACCTTTTTGTCGCCGATAATCTTTTTCTGAAATTCGGCGTCAATAGGCATTGGAGTTGTGCCGTATTCGCCTGCTACAAGACCTTTGAACTCATTTGTGCACATCTTGTAGCGCTCGCCTGTGATTACATTGAATACAGCCTGTGTGCCGACAATCTGTGATGTGGGAGTTACAAGAGGCGGATAACCCGAATCCTCTCTTACTCTCGGAACTTCCTCAAGCACTTTGTCGAGGTCGTCCTCTCTGCCTGCCTGCTTAAGCTGTGAAAGAAGGTTTGAAAGCATACCGCCGGGAACCTGATAGATAAGAGCCTTTGCATCTGTTGCAAGCATCTTGGGGTCGAGCAGTCCCGATTCAATGTATTTTTCACGAAGAGTCATAAAGTAAGCACGGATTTCTGCAAGTGCTTTAATGTCAAGTCCTGTATCAAATTCAGTGCCCTGTAAAGCGGCAACCATAGACTCTGTGGGAGCGTGTGATGTGCCGAGTGCGAGGGGACTGATTGCGGTGTCGATACCGTCTGCACCTGCTTCAACGCCCTTTAACAGGCACATTGATGCAAGACCTGATGTATAGTGAGTATGGAGCTGTAAAGGCATTTCGGGAAGTGCCGCCTTGATAGCCTTTACAAGGCTTTCTGTCTTTGACGGTGTAAGCAAAGCCGCCATATCCTTAATGCAGATTGAGTCAGCGCCTGCGTCTGCAATTCTCTTTGCATACTCAACATAGTACTCGTCAGTGAAAACGGGACCTGTTGTGTAGCTGATTGCAACCTGTGCGTGGCCGCCCTCTTTTTTAGCCGCCTTGATAGCTGTCTGTAAATTCTTAATATCGTTGAGAGCATCAAAAATACGGATAATGTCAATACCGTTAGCAATCGAACGCTGAACAAGGTATTCAACGCAGTCATCGGCATAGTGACGGTAACCGAGCATATTCTGACCTCTGAAAAGCATCTGGAGCTTTGTGTTGGGGCAATGGTCCTTGATTGTACGAAGTCTTTCCCACGGGTCTTCATTCAGGAAACGAAGGCAAGCATCGTATGTTGCTCCGCCCCAGCACTCAAGTGAATAATAACCGATTTTGTCAAGCTTATCAAGAATAGGGAGCATTTCCTCTGTTGTCATTCTTGTAGCTATAAGTGACTGGTGAGCGTCACGCAGGGCAGTTTCGGTGATTCTAATTTTCTTTGCCATTTTGGACATCCCTTTCGTCAGTTATTAATTAGTTAAGAGTTACTAAAACCTTACCTGAGTCAACAGACTCGCCCTTTGCAACATCAATAGTTGCGACAGTGCCGTCCTGGGGAGCCTTTACGGGAGTTTCCATCTTCATAGCTTCGATAAATACGAGGTCGTCGCCTGCCTTTACAGCCTGACCTGCGGAAACTACTACGTTTACAACAGTACCGGGCATAGGAGCTTTAACGACAACGGAGCCTGCTGCACCGGCAGGAGCTGCGGGCTTTGCCGCAGGAGCAGGAGCTGCAGCGGGAGCGGCTGCGGGTGCTGCTGCAGGAGCGGAAGAAGAGCCGAGTTCTTCAACCTGAACGTCATATGCTGTGCCGTTTACTGTGATTCTTAAATTCTTCATTTTAATTTCCCCTTTATTTTAACAAGTTTATAAATCAATTATGATATTTGAGCGACGAGGGCGTCGCTCGCTGCAATATGAATATATCTTAAATTGTTGAATGTTTCTTTGAAAGAGTGGGAACACGCTTGCCTGAAAGCATATCGAGAGCAGAAATAAGAGTCTGACGGAGCTGTCCTTCTTCAACGATTCCGTCAACGTAACCGTTCTGTGCGGCATTGAATGCCGAAAGATTTTCTTCTGCAAACTTTTCTGCTGCTGCGCTCTGCTGTTCAACGGGCACCTTCATTGCTTCGGGAGCCATAATAAATGCCGCCGCCTCAACATTGACAGGTGAAATTACAGCCTCGGGAAGTGCATAAACAACGTCTGCGTTTGCGCCTGTGCCTGCAAGTGCAATATAAGCCGAACCGATAGCCTTGCCTGTTACAACTGAAATCTTGACTGTTGTAGCCTCTGCATAAGCCGAAGCCGCCTTTACGGCACACTTGATTGACTTAAATCCTGAACAGTTGACAAATGAAATTACGGGAAGAGAGAAAGCGTCGCAGAAACGGACAAACTTCGCAACCTTTGTAGTTGACTTGCAATCAAGCATACCGCCCTTTGTTGCAACAATACCTACAACCTGTCCGCCGAGACGTGCAAGACGAACATTTGCATTTTTACCGTAATTGTTGAAAAGCTTAACCTTGCTGTTGCCGTCGATTGTTCTGCTTACAATACAACCGCAGCCGTCCTCAGCAGGAGCTTCTTCAAATGACTGTGGAGCCATATTGAGGTTATTGGAAGGAAGATAGAGCATAAGTTCTTTAGCCATTTCAATTGCTTCCTGAGTATCCTTCGCAATCATAGCGGCAATACCGTTTTCGGCATTGTATTCTGCACTTGAATTCTCGCCTGTTACAGAAAGTGAAAGCTGTGCCTTTTCGCTCATAATAACAATGTCTGCGCTTACTGCGTTAAGAGCCGATGTTCCGAGGCAAGTACCTAAAACTACGGAAATCTGCGGAACTACGCCTGAAAGAGCAGCCGCACTGTTAAGAACCTCACCGCAGCCTGCAAGAAGCTCTGTGCCCTGTGAAAGTCTGCCGCCGATGCTGTCGTAAAAGCCGACAACGGGAGCACCTGTTTTAAGTGCGAGGTCATAAAGCTTTTTAAGCTTTGCGGCCTGCGCCTTGCTCATTGCGCCGCCGCAGATGTCGCTGTTCTGTGCAAAGGCGTAAACAGGCATACCTTCAACTGTTCCGAAGCCTGCAACAACCTCGGCAAAGCCTTCGCCTGATTTTGCAAACGCATCAATTTCACAAAAGCTTTCAGCGTCAAAAAACTCCGTAATTGTCTTGTAAGCGGAAGTCGAAGCAATTTCAGCCTTTGCCTGATTGATTTTTTCAATACTCATCTTAAGATCCTCCAATACTATGTATTGAATACACGGTAACAGAATACCGCATACTAATTTTTCATTTTACATTATATCCTATCTTGAATAAAAGTACAAGAAAAAAGCTATGCATTTTTTCAACTTTGAACAGTTTATATATTTATTATAAGAAATAATAAAATATATTGTAAAATTGTAAGGTCAAATTTCTACTGTATTCTATAGATTTTTTCTGAAAAGAAAATAATTGTAAACATTAAATAGGTTTTCCGTTTACAATAGGACTTGCAAGGAGCTTTTTAACCTCAATTTCCGTAAGGTCACGCCAGTCGCCCTGCTTGAGCATACCCATTTTTACACAGCCGATTTGAGTGCGTTTAAGTCTTGCAACCTCCAGTCCGACTGCCTCGCACATTCTGCGGATTTCACGGTTCTTACCCTCGTGAAGCATCATTTCAAGGACGACTCTTCCCTGCTCCTTATGCAGAACGTGAACTCTTGCAGGGGCGGTCTTTTTGCCGTCAAGCTCAACACCTGTTTCAAGCTTTATCAGCTGTTCCTCGTCAATTGACGGGCGCACCGTTACACGGTAGATTTTATAAACTCCGTTTTTCGGGTGCATAACCTTATTTGCAAAGTCACCGTCGTTTGTCAGCACAAGCATACCCTCGGAGTCCTTGTCAAGTCTGCCGATTGGATAAACCCTCTCGCCCACGTCCTTGACAAGCTCGGCTACGCATTTTCTGCCACGGTCATCGCTCATTGTGGTGATAAAGCCTCTGGGCTTGTTGAGCATAATATAGCGGTAGTGCGCCTTTGGCATAACAAGTCTTTTTCCTTTTACAAAGACCTTGTCGGCGGGTGTTACCTTGTCGCCGAGAATTGCAGTTTTGCCGTTTATCTTGACGTGACCGCCCAGAATAAGCTCCTCTGCCTTTCTTCGTGAGGCTACGCCGCATTGTGATATGAATTTCTGAAGTCTTATAGGTTCGTTTTTAGCCATATGTAAACAAATCCTTTATCATTGTAAAAATGTTTTTATTTTCTTTTTTAGAATTAACGCTGTCAACAGCGACTAATTTGTTTTCTTCAATCATTTTGCCGTTCAGACTATATTCAATCCTGCCGACATTATTGCCCTGCTTTATAGGTGCATATAGAAAGCTGTCAAGGTAAATTTTTCTTTCAATCTTATCCTTGTCAGCAGACGAAACAACCACTGAAACAGGCTTTTCACCTGTTACCGTTACGCTGTCGCTTTTCCCTCCCACGCAGGGAATGTCGGCAAAAAATGAGGTATCATCGGAAGTATAACAAGAATATTTTTCAAAGCCGTAGTTATAGAGAGAAATGTGGTCGTTCCAGTCGTTTCTGTCGTTCAGTGTTACACAGATAAGCGTTAAGCCGTCCTTTTTCGCCGCTGAAACAAGGCATCTTCCGGCTGACATTGTGTAGCCTGTCTTGCCGCCTATGCAGTATTCATACAGAGAAAGCAAGCGATTGTGATTTGAATAGGTTGTTTTTTTCGAGCTTGGCTCAATAAATTCAACGGTTGCGTTCTTTTGCGAGGTGAGCTTTGCAAAGTCCTCGTTTTCAAGGGCGTAGGACATAAGCAGAGCCATATCGTAGGCGGTTGAGTAGTGGTTATCATCATCAAGTCCGCTCGGCGTTACAAAGTGGGTGTTCTTCATTCCGATTTGCTTTGCTCTCTTATTCATTTTATCGGCAAATTTTTCGGTACTCCCCGAAATTGTCAGAGCCGAAGCGTTTGCCGCATCGTTGCCAGACGCCATCATCATTCCGGCCGCAAGGTCTTTCAGCGTTACAACGTCGCCGACCTTGAGGTACATTGAACTGCCCTCGGCAATCATCTTTTCGCTGAATTTTACTTTTTTGTTTCGTGACGAAGCCTCCTCAAGCGCAAGCAAGGAAGTCATAATCTTTGTTGTGCTGGCAGGCTTCATCTTTTTATTCTCATTTTTTGAGCTGATAATTTGTCCGTTATCAGTGCAGTAAAGCACATAGGCTTCAGCCGAAACCTTAACTTTTGCATTATTTTCTGCCTTGACAGGAACTGAATATGCAAACACGAAAAGCACCGACAAAACAACCGAAACTATCCTTTTCATAATCACACCTCCAGCATATTTTTATGCCGAAAGAGGGTGTGTTATTACATTACAAATCAGATGTCGGTATCATCCATTGTGATTTCGGAAAAATCATCATCGGCTTTTGAATGCTTTTTCTTATCATCCTTTTTGAAGATTTCCTTTACCTTATCGATAACCTCGGGAATCATTCCGACAAGACGGTCGGGAGTGCCCTCAAACTTATCAACGGGAATCAGCTTTACATCGCCTTTGTAAACGGTTAGGAATGCAACAGGCTGAATTGTTACGCCTGCGCCGCTGCCGCCGCCGAAGCAATCTTTATTCTCCTTCTTTGTAGGAAGGTCGGAACCTCCCGAAGCAAAGCCGTAGCTTACCTTTGAAACGGGAATGATTAATGTGCCGTCAGGTGAAGTAATCGGCTCGCCTACGATGGTGTTGACATCAATCATTTCCTTGATTTTATTCATTGTTGTGTCCATAAGGTTTCCAATCGGATGTTCCATAATCATTCTCCTCAATTCTTTAAATCTATTAAAAGTTTTAATCCTTTAATTCCGTGTTTGATTACGAGCGCTAAAAGCCAGAGTATTTTTATTCTTGCTTCCAGCTCCATATCTACTGCGGATTTTGCTTTCTCTTCAAAATTCGGTGAAATGTCAACGCCGTATTTTTTACACTTTACAGCACCGACAATTATTCCGAAAGCAGGATAAACAGCCGAACAGCAGTAACCGTATTTTACTGCGGTATCTGCGGCGTCACTTCCTGCAATACTTATGCTTAACAAAAGCTTTTTAACTATTATGTGCCTGAAAAAGTCTTTTAATGCACCGACTGCAAGGTCTGCAATCTTTTTTATCAAATCAATGAGCCACGAAATGCCCTTTTCTTTAATAAAGCTTTCCTTTTTCGTCTCTTCACTTTTTTGTTCCTCGTCAGCTTTTTTCAGTTTCTTCTTTTTTTTCTTCTTCGGCTTTGGCGGATAAAGTGAAAATTTTACAAAGCCGATTTTTAGAACACACCTGAAATCTTCATTATAGGTTGCTTTAAGCTTAACAGGCATCAAAAGCAACAGGAATAATACAAGAAGGATTCCGAGCAAAATATACAACCAAAGCAAGGGCAATCCTCCTTTATATAATAATCTGTTATATTCTATAACAACAGCGGACACGGCACGCCATGTCCCTACGGCAGTGCAGTAAACATTTTATATTAGTTATCAGCAACTGCATTTTCGGCGGTATTTTCTTCCCCGGGGGTGTCTTTTCCTTCATTTTCGGTTTCGGGGAGCGGAGGTAATTCTTCAAGAGAATTAATATTGAAACACCTCAAGAAGTTCTCCGTTGTGCCGTAAAGCAAAGGTCGTCCGGGAAGCTCAAGCCTGCCCTTTTCCTCAACCAGTCCCTTTGCGGTAAGGCTTCCGATTACGCCGCTGCAATCGACGCCCCTGACCTGCTCAACAAAAGCCTTTGTTACGGGCTGATTGTAGGCAACAACAGCAAGCACCTCAAGAGCCGCCTGTGAAAGCGGAGTATTTCTTCGTAAATCCATTACTGTGCGAATCTGCGGAGCGTACTCCTTGCAGGATACCATCTGATATGCATCGTCAAGCTTTATTATGGTTATTCCCCTGTTTGCGCTGTTGTAATCATCAATCAGTGCAGAAATGTGCTCTTGAGCCTGACTTTCGGAAATTTCAAGTGCCTGTGCTATTCGTTTTGTTTCAACCGACGAGCCGTTTGCAAATAAAATCGCCTCGATTGCGGCTTTAATATTCAAATCAGCCATTACTGCACCTCCTTTTTGTTTTCAATCATATGTACAACGGCGTTTTCGCCTGTACCCTCAATTCTGATTCGCTTGCCCTTGACAAGCTCAAGCGTTGCAAGAAAGGTTGCGACAAGGTCGCTCTTTCCCTCGCACACCTCAAAAATCTCGTGATATTCAAGGCGTTTTCCGTGCCATAATCTGCGCATCAGGTGAATTATCTTGCTGTTCACCGATACAATTTTATGCGATACAATTCCCGAAAAAGCCTTTTCAGACGGAGGAAGCTTGCGCTTTCCCCTGCCGACTGCGCTGACATATGCTTTTGCAATGTCCTCGCTCGGGTGGATTCTGTTGTAGGTAAGGTCAAATTCTACGGGAGAAGCCTCTCTGAAATAAGTATCAAAGTCATAAATTCCGCCGAGCTTTTCTGCCATTTCACGGCAGACAGCGTATTCAAGAAGTTGTCCCGTAAGCTCCTTTTTAAGCTCCTGCGCCTCTTCCTCATACTTTGGCAAAAGCATAACCGACTTGATATAGACAAGTCGTGAAGCCATTGTGAGAAACTCGGACGCAATATCCATCTGATCTTCCTGCATACGGTTAATCTGCTCCATATACTGATCTAACAGCTCGGAAATCTGAATATCGTAAATATCTATTTTATTTTTTGAAATCAAAGTCAGTAACAGGTCAAGCGGCCCTTCAAATACGGGCAGCTTATATTGCAGCTGCGTTTCCATATGCCGCCCTCCTTAATCAGTGAATAAAAAGTCTGAACGGCAATGAAGAGAGCCATGTTAATCCATCAAAAATTCCGTTTGTTGCCCAGTTAAGCACGGGAGAAAGCACTCCGAGATAGATAAGTACAAATACAGCTATGAAAAAAATCTGCTGGTATCTGTAGAAAAAGTTTACTGCGCTGTCGGGCAGAAACAGGAAAAGCACCTTTGAGCCGTCAAGAGGCGGAATAGGAATAAGGTTGAATACCGCAAGTCCGATATTGCACGAAATGTAGAAGCTTAAGAATGTCCTAACAAAGCCGCCAATGTCGGTAATTAAAAATCCGAAGGCAAGATAGAACAGCGCATTATAAATAAGAAGTCCCGCAAAAGCCGCTACAAGGTTTGCAATCGGTCCCATAATTGCAGTTACAGCCATACCGACCTTTGGATTTTTAAAATTTCTCGGGTCAACAGGAACGGGCTTTGCCCAGCCAAAGCCGAACAAAAGCAGACACAATGCACCCATAGGGTCAATATGACTTAAAGGATTGAGCGAAAGTCTGCCTCTGTACTTTATAGCCTTATCACCGAGCAGTGAAGCCGTAAAAGCGTGTGCCCACTCGTGAAACGGCAGAATAAGAAAGACAATAAGCAGAACTGCAAGTATTTCCGCTACAATTGAAGCAAAATCGAAATTACCTCTTAAAAGCTGAAAAAGCATAATATTCCTCCGAAATGATTGTTTCGATATAAGCGACAAGAGCGTCGCTCACTATAGTCATCAAAAATAAATATACTTAAACTATATTATATATCAAACTGTTGCAAAAAACAAGTTAAGAAATTTTGAAAAAACACTTGCAATTTCTTTGATTTTCTGTTATTATAACAAAGTTAGAAAAATTATTTGCAATTTTAAGGAGGTGCAGACGCATGGCAAAATGTGAATTCTGCGGTAAGGATGTAAAGTTCGGCATCAAGGTATCTCACTCTCACAGACGTTCCAACAGAACATGGAAGCCCAACGTACAGCGTGTTAAGGCTATTGTTGACGGTTCTCCGAAGCGTGTATATGCTTGCACCCGTTGCTTACGTTCAGGTAAGGTTACCAGAGCTAACTAATTACTGATTACTAAATGAAAACCGCTCCACTTGTGTGGGGCGGTATTTTTATAAGGAGTGATTATTTGAGTAAGATAGAAAACTACACATCTCTTTTTGATAATACTGATGAATTGCTTAATTCAAAACAAATTATCGAAGTGTTAAAAACTCTTCAGAAAAAACAGCCCGAAATATATTGCGGCAAGGGCGAATTTAAAAGACTGATTATTGAATTTGAAAAAGGTATTTCTGAAAAAGAATTGTCTTCTGTACTAAAAAAACACAAGGGATTTGTTCTTCCGCAGGAATATACAGATTTACTCAAACTCAGCAACGGAATAACCTTTTTTGAATACGGCGACGCTTTACTTTTAAATATTGAAGAAGCATTTGAACTTTCGGACGAAGAATGGCTTGAACAAGGGTACTTAAAAATTGCCAGAGCAAATGAGGACGATATTTATATGAAATGCGACAATTCCGAACGCAATATTTATTATTCGGCAGAGGGTTTCGGCGAATTAACTCCGCTTAATATGTCGTTTACCGCATTTTTAGAGGCTTCATTGATTTCAGGATTTTCATATTTCTGGCTTTGGGGTACAAAGGATTACGATTTATATTAATAAACCAAACAAAAACCTCCCGACCTAAATAAGAATCGGGAGGTTTTTTGGGGTAAAATATTGAAATACAAATGAGAAATTTTTTAGAATTTTGATAATTTATAACAAGCGAATAATATAATAATCAATATTGAAAAAACAACTAAAAATATATTTGATAACATCGACTGCTTTAACAGAAAATCACCTTCCGGTGCGGATAATATAAACTGCACTGCCACCGCCGTAAAATAGGATACAATTGCAATCGTGTATATTTTTTTACTTGATTTTGAGCTTTTTGCATTTCTGAATCTGTGAATAAACATTGAGCCGAAAACTGTCAGCGAAACTGAAACCGACGCACAAAAATGAAAGAAAACAAATGCCAACAATACTTCTATACTCGAAAAATCGCAGTTATAAAATTCTGTAAAGTTATATTTTATATATGTTTCAATTGCTCCGTATATTGAGCCGACGGCAAAAGGAGCTGTACATAATACATAATTATACCACTTTTCAATGAACAATAAATCAATAATATATAAGATTGCTGCAAAAAGTAAACTCATTATAAACAAAAATCCGCCTGTGGCGTTTTCAAGAAAAATTGTCGATATAAAAGCCGACAATACTGTAGAATAGTTCAAAAAATAAATAATCGGTGTTATATACTTAAAATTTTTGATTTTATTCATAAAGCAGCATCCTTTGTATTATTTGTATATATAATATACTACAATTTTATTATATCACAACTTTATTAATTGTCAACATTATTCTCAAAAAACCTCCCAACTTATCTGTAAGTCGGGAGGCTTTTTGGGGTAATATGGAAAAACAAATGAGTAATTATTTAAATTACTGTTTTAAGATAATCAAAAATTTCCCTTTCGGTAGACATTGACATAACCTTTTCGGCTACTTCGTCAGCTTCTTGCTTTGTCCATGTTGAAATTGTCTTTCTTACTTTAAGCACAGACGGTGCAGATACGCTGAATTCCGTTAGGCCAAAGGAAATTAAAAGCGGTATCATCATTCGGTTTGCCGCCGCTTCGCCGCACATTCCAACGGGTATTCCGTTCTTAACTCCGCACTCGATTATGTGCTTAATCAGGCGCAGAACGCTCGGCTGGAGTGCCGAATAAAGATAAGATACGTCGCTGTTGCCTCTGTCGCAAGCCATTGTGTAGCCTGTGAGGTCGTTTGTGCCGATGCTGAAAAAGTCGGCTTCCTTTGCAAGCATATCGGCAATTACTGCTGCTGATGCAGTTTCCATCATCACACCGACCTGTATATTTTCGTTGAATTTAATTTCTTTTTCACGAAGCTCTGACTTAACCTCTTCAACAAGCGCTTTGCCCTCTCGCAGTTCATCAACCGTTGTTATGAGTGGGAACATTATTTTTATATCACCGAATGCACTTGCACGCAGAATTGCTCGTATTTGGATTTTGAAAAGGTCACGGTTTTTAAGGCAATATCTGATTGCTCTGAATCCCATAAACGGGTTTTCTTCCTTTGCAAGTCCGAGATACGGTAAGTCCTTATCGCCGCCGATGTCAAGAGTTCTTATAATAAGCGATTTATCCTTGAGAATAAGAGCCGCCTTTTTATACGCCTCAAACTGCTCGTCCTCTGTTGGGATTGAATTTCTGTCCATAAAGAGAAATTCGGTTCTGAAAAGTCCCACTCCCTCACCGTCTGACTCAACAGCTTTTAAGGCGTCGTCGGGCTTTCCTATGTTGCAGAACAGCTCATATTCTTCGCCGCTTGCAGAAACGGTTTTTCTTCCTCTGTAGTTTTCAAGCTCTCTGCGTTCGGTAAGAAACGCATTGCGCTTTTGTGTATATTTTTCAAGCTGAACTTCATCGGGCGAATCAATTACAATGCCCTCACTACCGTCAACAATGACCTGCTGACCGTTAGAAAGCTTTGAAACAGCATTTTCAACACTCAACACAGCAGGAATTTCAAGCGCTCTTGCAAGAATAGCAGAGTGAGAGGTTTTTCCGCCTGTTTCGGTGATGATTCCGACTATGTTATCCTTGTTGATTCCTGCCGTCATTGACGGAGTAAGCTCCTTTGCAACAAGCACAGTACCCGAGGGTGCAGAGCTGATTTTAACCTCCTGAACGCCGAGGAGAAAACTCAACACGCCTGTTTTTATGTCACGCACGTCAGCCGCACGCTGTTTTGTAAGCTCGTCGTCTGTTGCGGAAAACATTGCAATAAACATATCGCACATATGCTCTAAAGCCGACTCGGCACACTGACCGTCGTCAATAAGCTTTTCGATTTCACCGCAAAGATAAGGGTCTTTGATTATTGCAATATGACCTTCGAGAATTTCAGCCTCCTTATCGCCCGTTGATTTTCTTAAATTTTCAGCCTGCTCAAGAGTATTATTGCAGAACTCATCAACGGCGTTTCTGAATCTCTGTGATTCTGCGTCTGTATCTTCAACTGTTTTGGGAGTGTATTCAAGTGAATTTTCCTCAATTATCAGAACCTTGCCGATTCCGATTCCGTCTGATGCAGGAGTACCGTTTAACATATCAATCACCTCGATTAATGCGGATTTAAGCTGAATTATTCGCCGAGTCCGCTTTCAATTAACTGAACTGCCTCTGCGAGTGCCTCGTTTTCGTCGGCTCCGTCGCAAACTACTTCAATTTCACTGCCGCATTTAATGCAGGCGGCAATAATATTTAAAAGGCTTTTAGCATTGTAATCGTTGCCGTTGAACTTGATTGTAACGTCACAGGAATATTTTCCCATAGCTGTAGCAAAAACCGAAGCCGGACGCATATGAAATCCCTGCGCATTTGTAAGAGTAAGCTGTTTTGAAACCATAATTATTTCTCCTTCTTTATTTTACTGTGTTCCGCAGTCTGTACAAACAAACTGCGGAACTTGTTGTATTTTTTGTATGTTATTTATATTATATTATTTTTTCTTTGCAGAGTCAATAGGTCTTTTCATAATTGTAAGAAGAATCATACCTACTACCGAGCCGATTGCAACTGCAAGGAGGTAAAGAAGCGGATTGCCGATTGTTGCAACTACGAAGATGCCGCCGTGAGGTGCCATAAGCGTGCAGCCGAAGAGCCATGAAAGTCCGCCTGCTACTGCCGCACCGATTGCGCAGGAAGGAATAACCTTTAAGGGAGAGGAAGCTGCATAAGGAATTGCGCCCTCTGTGATGAATGAAAGTCCCATTACATAGTTTACTACGCCGTTCTTGCGCTCCTCTGCTGTCCATCTGTTTCTGAAGAATGTTGTTGAAAGAGCGATTGCAAGAGGAGGAACCATACCGCCGATCATTACGGAAGCCATAACCTGATAGCAAACTGTCTGAACTGCAACATCTGTAGTTGCGGCCGCTGTTGTAAGCATACCTGTACCGAATACGTAAGCCGCCTTGTTGAACGGACCGCCCATATCAATTGACATCATTGCGCCGAGGATACAACCGAGGAGAATGCCGAGATTGTTTTCGCTGAGCCATGTAAGACCGTTGTTAAGTCCTGTGTTTACAACGCCCATAATCGGGTTTACTGCGCACATCATAACGCCTACCATACCAAGTCCTGCGAGAGGATAAAGAAGTACGGGTTTGATGCCTTCGAGTGCATCAGGGAGCTTGTCGCAGAGCTTTTCAAGAGCGAGCATTAAGTAACCGCCTGCAAAGCCTGCAAGGAGTGCGCCGAGAAAGCCTGACGGAATTGCCGAAGCGGCACCGGGGTCAACAAGTGTTGCGCCGTTTGATGCGAGGAAACCGCCTACAAAGCCGACAAGAAGTCCGGGACGGTCTGCAATTGATTTTGCGATAAAGCCTGCAAGAATCGGAAGCATAAAGTTGAATGCATAACCGCCGATTGTCTTAAACCATGCGGCTACGGGATTTACCGTACCGAAAGCCGAGTTGCCTGCCGCCTGAACGCCGCTTGCCGCATCAATGAGGAATGCGATTGCAATAAAGATACCGCCTGCAACTACGAACGGAAGCATATGAGATACGCCGTTCATAAGGTGCTTGTAGAGCTGACGGCCTATGCTGTCGTTTCCGCCGCCCGATACTTCTGCTTTTGCTTTGTGATCTGCGTGATAAATAGGAGCCTGTCCGTCAATAATCTTTTTGATAAGCTCCTCGGGCTTGTTGATGCCGTCGGAAACCTTTGTTGAATATACGGGTTTGCCGTCAAAGCGAGTCATTTCAACGCTCTTGTCTGCGGCTATGATAATACCGTCGCAGTTTGCAATTTCTTCGGCTGCAAGTACATTCTTTGCACCGCCCGAGCCGTTTGTTTCTGCCTTAACGGTAATTCCCATCTTCTCACCTGCCTTTACAAGTGCCTCGGCTGCCATATAGGTGTGAGCAATACCTGTCGGGCAAGCTGTTACCGCAAGAACTCTGTAGCCTTTTTTAGCTGGCTTTGCAGAAGCTTTTGCCTCATCGGGGAACTTTTCTGTTTCTTTTCTGTCGATAATTGAGAGGAACTCATCAGCTGTTTTTGCTGTCTTGAGCTTTGCTGTGAACTCCTCGTCCATAAGCAACTGCATAAGTCGTGCAAGCACCTCAAGATGAACGTCGCCGTCTGTTGTTGCGGCAATCATAAATATAAGCTTGCAGGGCTTTTTATCTGCCGCACCGTAATCAACGCCGTTTGGTACTGTGATTGCGGTAAGAGCAGGAGCCTTTACTGCATCGCTCTTTGCGTGAGGAATGGCAACCTCCATTCCTACTGCCGTTGTGCCCATTTCTTCTCTTTTCAGGATACCTTCCTTAAATGCGATTGTGTTTTTAAGATTTCCGCATTTCTCGTGAAGTGAAACAAGCTTGTTGATTGCTTCGCTCTTATCGGATATGTTCACGTTAAGATCAATTCCGTTCTTTTTCAGTAAGTCGGTAATACGCATAGTTTTCTCTCCTTTGTTAATTGAATTTTTTAAGTAATTCATTTATTTTTTCTCTTGTTGCAAGTCCGCTTAAAAACGCCGTTGCGTTTCCGCAGGCACTGCCTAATTTAAGTGCATAGGGGTAGCTGTGCTCTTTTTCGTATCCAGCGATAAAGCCTGCTACCATTGAGTCGCCTGAGCCAACTGTGTTGACAACCTTTTCTTTCAGAACACCTTGCTTATGCTTTTCGCCAAACTCATCGATAAGCATTGCTCCGTCACCGCCGAGTGAAA
The DNA here is from genome assembly GCA_002491825.1 of Ruminococcaceae bacterium UBA7147. Lineage (GTDB taxonomy): Bacteria > Bacillota > Clostridia > Oscillospirales > Acutalibacteraceae > Ruminococcoides. Next base: position 55,327 of record DKWR01000038.1, on the reverse strand, counting down.
TAAGAACATTCTGCGCTCCCATTTTCTGAAGCTCCTTGGCGTATTTTTCAATATCGGCTTCGGTGCTTATTTCGGTTTCGAATATTTCCGAAAGCTCCTGTCGGTTGGGTTTGATTAAAAACGGTTTGTATTTAAGTGAGTTTAGCAAAAGCTTTTTTGTTGCGTCTACAACAATTCTGACTTTTTTGCCCTTGATTCTTTCGAGTATTCTTTCGTAAACATCATCGGGCATCGTGTTCGGAACATTACCTGCAATTACAAGTGTGTCGCCGTCCTTGATTCGGTCAACCTTGTTGAGCAGTCGTAAAAGCTCTCTTTCTTCAATGTGAGGTCCCTGACAATTAATCTCGGTTTCATCATTTGCTTTTATCTTTACGTTGATTCTTGAAATTCCTTTTTCAAGCCTGATAAAGTCGGTAATAATCTTATCGTTCCTTATTCCCTTTTCAATCGCATCTCCCGTAAAACCTGCCACAAAACCGAAAGCTGTGCTTTCAAGGTCAAGCTCGGCAAGTACGCAGGAAACGTTGATTCCCTTTCCTCCGAAGTAATACTCCTCGCTTGTGGTGCGGTTTGTAATTCCTGTTACAAGCGTTTCCAGTCTTACGACATAATCAATTGATGGATTAAGCGTTACGGTGTAAATCATTTACTTACCTCCTTTATCACCGTGTATTCTGCAAACTTTTTATCCGACAGGCTGTCGGTGATTATACAGCACTTGTCAATTTTTGCAAAGGTTACGGGACAAACTACGTTGAATTTCGTATGGTCGGCAAGGATAAAGGTCATATAGCTTTTTTCAATCGCCTTTTCCTTGATAAGAGCCTCCTCAACCTCGGGAGTTGTAAAGCCTGCGTCAACGTCAATTCCGTTTGCACCCATAAAAGCCTTCGTGAAATTGAAATTTGCAATGCTCCTGATTCCCTCGGGACCGATTACCGCCTCGGTAACGGGCTTGATTTTGCCACCTACCATATAAGCCGTCAATCCCTTTTGCAAGAGCTTTCTTGCGTGGGGTATGCCGTTTGTGACGTAGGTTGCTTTGTCGTTTGTGATGTAATCGACAAGCCTTGAGGTTGTTGTTCCTGCGTCGATAAAAACAAAGTCGTTGTCGTTAATCAGCTTTGCGGCGTAGGATGCAATGATGTTTTTCTCCTCGCTCATAACGGTTTCTCGGTTGCTTACGTTATCTTCAAGGATTCCCGAAGTCTGCTTTACCGAGGTTGCACCTCCGAAAACCTTGTTGAGCTTTCCCATTTCGTCAAGTGCATTCAGGTCACGTCTTATAGTGGATTCAGACGTGTCGAGAAGCTGTGTAAGCTCTGAAACGGTTACTGCGTTTTTTTCGTTAAGTATTTGTAAAATTGCCTGATACCTTTCCTGCGTGAGCATTTTCATTCACCTCTTGATTAGATTATAACACATAAATCTTCAAAGTCAAGCATTTTCAATCAAAAATATTCAATTTTCTTCAAATTATTTTAAATTCAATTAAATCTAATAGGTTTTATCAATATTTTTTCAAATTTTATCAGGTATATTTTAGCAATTTTTATATCATCTCAATCAAACTCGGTCAACCACTTTCAAAATTCACTCACGCATACATATAATAGTATCTGTTCCAAAAACTGATTTATGTTGACTGAAAAAATGTTTTGTAATAGAATATGTGAAAAGGACTGATTTTATGGACGAACGATTTATAAGAACCTCACTGGTAATCGGTGAGGAAAATATAGACAGGCTGTCACAAAGCAGAGTTGCCGTTTTCGGAGTCGGCGGAGTAGGCGGATTTGTGTGCGAGGCTCTTGCACGAAGCGGTGTAGGAAAGCTTACCTTAATTGACGGCGATACTGTTGCAAAGTCAAACATAAACAGGCAGATTATTGCGCTACAGTCTACTGTCGGCAAACACAAAGCCGAGGTTATGAAAGAGAGGATTCTCGACATTAACCCGAATGCAGAGGTTGAAACGCATAATATCTTTTTAAATACTGAAACTGTCAGTACGATTGATTTTAAGCAGTTTGATTATATTGTTGACGCTGTTGATGATATAAAGGCAAAGGTGTTGCTTGCAAAGCTTGCAGATGAAAACAAAATCCCGATAATTGCGGCTATGGGGGCAGGCAACAAAACCGACCCGACAAAATTTGAAGTCAGTGATATTTTCAAAACGAGCGTATGCCCTCTTGCACGAATTATGCGCCACGAGCTGAAAAAAGCAGGAATAAAAAAGCAAAAGGTTGTTTATTCAAAGGAAACGCCGAAAAATCCGCCTTATAAGCTTGAGGGTGAAAAGACGGTCGGCAGTCTTGCGTTTGTGCCGTCTGTTATGGGGCTGATTATTGCAGGAGAAGTGATAAAGGATATTTGCAAAATCAACTGAACAATTCTTTTTGTTGCAAACAGACCTATTGTATGGTAAAATTTGCATATACTTTTTAAGCGGAGATGAGATAAATGATAGCAATTATAGACTACGGAGCAGGCAATATTCAGAGCGTGAGCAAGGCTCTTGCGCACATTGGCTGTGAAGCGTTTATCACAAGGGACAAGGATAAAATTCTGAAAGCTGACGGTGCAGTTCTTCCCGGAGTAGGCTCGTTCGGCGACACAATGGATACTATGATTGAATACGGTATCAAGGACACCGTTATTGAATACACAAAAAGCGGCAAGCCGTTTCTTGGAATTTGCCTTGGCTTACAGCTCCTCTTCCCCAAAAGCGAGGAAAGCCCTGATGCAAAGGGACTTGGTATTTTTGACGGAAGTATAACGAAGATTCCCTCGGGCGAGGGACTTAAAATTCCGCATATTGGCTGGAACAGTCTTGACATAAAAAAGAGCGACGGACTTTTTAAGGGTATCGGCAAGAATCCGTATGTTTATTTTGTACACTCATACTTTTTAAATGCAAGCGACAAAAGCATTGTTTCTGCACAAACCGAATACGGCGTTACTATTGATGCGGCTGTTGAAAAGGGAAATGTATATGCAACGCAGTTCCACCCCGAAAAGAGCGGTGAAACGGGACTTAAAATTCTCAGAAATTTTGCCGACATCGTAAACGACTGAGGAGGTTTTTAATATGTATGCTAAAAGAATTATCCCCTGCCTTGACGTTAAAAACGGCAGAGTTGTAAAAGGTATGAGCTTTGTTAATCTCGTTGACGCAGGCGACCCTGTTGAATGTGCAAAGCAGTATGACAAACAAGGCGCTGACGAGCTGGTTTTCCTCGATATTACAGCGTCAAGCGATTCACGAAACATAACAATTGATATGGTTGAAAAGGTTGCAAATTCAATTTTCATTCCGTTCACCGTCGGCGGAGGAATCAGAAGCGTTGACGATTTTAACGCACTTTTACGTGCAGGAGCCGATAAGGTTTCCGTAAATTCCGCCGCTGTTCACCGTCCCGAGCTTATCAGCGAGGCGGCGTATAAATTCGGCAGTCAGTGCGTTGTTGCGGCAATTGACGCAAAGCGAAACGAAAACGGCTGGGAGGTTTACGTAAACGGCGGAAGAACTCCCGTAGGACTTGACGCAGTTGAGTGGGCGGTAAAATGTGAAGAGCTGGGCGCAGGCGAAATTCTGCTCACGAGTATGGACGAGGACGGACAGAAAAACGGCTACGACATTGCGCTGACAAAAGCAGTTTCCGAAAGGGTGAACATTCCTGTAATTGCAAGCGGCGGCGCAGGTGCGCTTGAGCATTTTTACGACGCATTCACCGAGGGCAAGGCTGACGCAGTGCTTGCGGCTTCGCTGTTCCACTTCGGCGAAATACCGATTCCGCAGTTAAAAGATTATCTTAACGAAAAGGGAATATCGGTAAGGCTGTAAAAATAATCATACAACTTTTTATCAAAAATATCGGTGCAGTTATTAATTATTCAGCATAAAAAACGGAATTCGGAGCGGAACGTTATGGCTATGTGGAATCCTTGGAGAGGCTGTAAAAAATGCAGTGAAGGCTGCTTGCATTGCTATATTCATAAAGGTGATGCAAAGCGTAATGTTGATACAAACAAAATCATCAGAACTAAAGATTTTGATAAGCCGACAATACGTTTGAAAAACGGGAATTACAAAATGAAAGCAGGCATAGTTTACACCTGCTTTTCTACCGATTTTCTGATTGAAGAAGCCGACGAGTGGCGTGGCGAGTGCTGGAAAATGATTAAAGAGCGGCAGGACTGCACCTTTTTGTTTCTTACAAAACGAATTGAAAGATTTATGCAGTGTATTCCCGATGACTGGAACGACGGTTATGAAAATGTAGTTGTCTGCTGTACCATTGAAAATCAGAAAAATGCTGATTGCAAGCTTGGAATATTTTGCAAACTGCCGATTAAACATAAGTGCATAACAGCACAGCCGTTACTTGAGCACATCAGCATAGAAAAGTATCTTGACAATGTGGAGCTTGTTGTTGTGGGTGGTGAATCGGATTACAAGGCAAGACCGCTTGATTATTCGTGGGTGCTTGATATAAGGGAGTAATGCGTACGCAAAAATGTTTCATTTGAATTCAGGCAGTGCGGAACGCACTTTATAAAGGATGGCAAACTGTATAAATTACAAACAAAGGATTTGTGCAGTCAGGCAAAAAAGGCAAATATTAATTTTTCAGCGGCTGAATGATTAAAACTTATCAATAAAATATGTACATAATAATACGACCCCCGAAAATCAGACCAAAATCTGACTTTCGGGGGCATATTTTTTTCATATTCTTTTTATAGCAATCGCTGATTTATACTATTCAGACATTCGTTTGCTAAAAATACAGCCGCAATAGTTTTGTCTGTATAATTCATATTTCTTTGAAAGAATAATTGAGCGCTTATAGCCCTCTTTTTTCTTGAAATCGCTGAACAACCACTTTACGCCGTACTTCTGCCCTATCTGTTCACCGATTGTATTAATTAACCCTGCATTTTTCAGCGGACTTATTGTAAGCGTAGTTGCGAAGTAATCACATCCGAGGTTTTTAGCTTCTTTTGCCGAGGCTTCAAGTCTTAATCTGAAACACTTTTCACAGCGTTTTCCGCCTTCAGGCTCATTTTCAAGTCCTTTTACTTCTTTGTAAAAAGCATTCGGGTTATATTCCCCGTCTACAATTTTTACGGGATTTTTAAATTCCATTAAAGAAATAAGTCTTTTTTCTTCATTCAATCTGTACTCATATTCTTCTTTTAAAGAAATATTTGGATTAAAGTAAAATACAGTAATCTCAAAGAAGTTTGAAAGATATTCAAGGCAGTAGCTTGAACAAGGCGCACAGCAAGCGTGAAGTAACAGCTTTGGCACAACTCCGTTTTTAGAGTTTTCTTCAATTATTCCGTCAAGTATTTTTTGATAGTTAATCTTATTCATTGCAACCTGTAATGTAATCAAAAAGTTCTTCTGCTGTGGCGGCAACAAAGGGTGCGCCAGTGCTCAAAAGCTCCTCTCTGCCCCTGAATCCCCACTCAACTCCTGCCATTTTTACGCCTGCATTCTGAGCAGTATAGACATCGACATCACTGTCGCCGATATAAATACATTCTTCCTTTGAAATACCGTGTTTTTCAAGAATAGCAAAAAGTGCCTCGCCGTCAGGCTTGATTTTATATTCGGGCTTTTTGCCCCAAGCCTCGGCAAAGGTATGTTCGGGATAAACCTTTTTTAAGATTCTTCCGACAAATTCATCGGGTTTATTTGAAAGTACGGCGGTTTTGATTCCGCTTTCATCAAGCTTTTTGAGCATTTCGGCACAGCCGTCATATGCACAGGTATTGTCGTTACAATGGATTTTGTACTCGCTGTTAAAGGTTTCACGAACAATATTCAGCTTTTCCTCATCATCTGCAAAGCTTCCCATTGCACGCTTAACCATAACCTCTCTGCCGTTGCCGACATAGCGGTTGAAATTTTCAACAGGCTTTTCTTCAAGACCAGCCTTTTTCAGTCCTTTATTAACACTTTGCGCAAGGTCGGTCAGTGAATTTACAAGAGTACCGTCAAGGTCAAAAACAGCAATTTTAATCATAATAAATCAATTAAGTCCTTTCTCCTGTTCAAGAATTATCGCTCTGCACGGAGCCGCCTCAAGTCCGCCAAGCTTTATAGGAAATGCACACAAATCGTACTCGCCGTCATCAATTGCAGAAAGATTCAGATTCTCAAGAATCACAATTCCGGCACGGGCAAGCTCACGGTGAGTTCTTTCTTCATCAAACGAAGGTGCAATTGATTGAGCATCTGTTCCGACAAGCACTACCCTGCTTTCAGCAAGGACAATTGCGGCTGAATGTGAAATAAAGGTTTTACCTTCACCGTGAAAAAGTACACGCCGTTTGCAATACGGCAACAGACGTTCCATATCTTCGCCTGTTAAAATACCGCTGACAGTAATAACGGTGCATTTTCCGAAAAAGGTATTCAACCTTATATTGTCAATTGAACTTCCTTCATCGTAAAAATGGAGCGGAGCGTCAATATGAGTTCCCGAATGAACAGACATTGAAATTTCAGTCAGATTATACCCGTCTCCGTTTTCGATGCTTTTTATTCTTTCAGCTCTTGTTTCGGGATCACCGTCATATACAGGTGTATTGATAGTATCCCGTGAAATATCGTGAATAATCAAGTCAGCTCATCCCCTCTCTTTATACCTCTTTATTTTACCACAAATCTCCCCGTATTGTACAGAGGAAAGTCGAAATTTGAAGAAAAAACCTCTTTTCACTGTATTAAACACATAACAAAAAGCCCCACCGAAGTGAGGCTTTAATACAGCTTTTTAAGGTTTTAATCAGCCCTTGGCTTCAAGAAGAGCTGTGCCAACTTTACCTGTGTTGTTGTAGCCGCCGCAGAGATACTTCTGAACGTATGTAACGTCAAGAATTGAAATTCTGCCGTCGCCGTTTACATCAGCAAGAACACTTGCAAGTGAACCTTCAGTTGCACCAATGCCAAGACCTAATTTCTGGATTTCTGTAGCATCCTGAATTGTGATCTTGCCATCCTGATCTACGTCACCGTAGAGAATCTGAGGCTCGGGCTCTGTTGCAGGTTCTGTTGTTTCAGGCTCTGTTGCA